>JBCDDV010000277.1:0-4863 GCA_039180145.1 Cyanobacteria bacterium P01_G01_bin.49
GCTCGGTAGTTGGGAAAAATCTGTATCTGTAAGCTCTTTCAACCATAGCTTACATTATACGGCATTAAATGTAAAAAACATAATTAGAGGCGCACATTCCTCCCACCGCCAACATTCGTATGGCGGGAGTCTCCTGTGCGAATACAGATGAAGACAACTTTAACGCTTAAAATAAGTTCAGGCAGAGATAATTAGTTGCATCTCTACCTGAACAGTTATTGATAACAGTATCTATGATTAGGGTCTTTATAAAAATCTGACCCCATTTTAATCTACAGATAGATACCCAGCGTTCGGACTATTTTCCGCATTTTTTTTGTTAAGTTATATAACGACTTCTAGATGCACTCAAAACAATGGGCAAAATGAAAAGCTGCTGCGAAGAATTCTGACAGGGACATCTGACAATAATATTAATTTTTCGGAACTGTGCCAACTCCTTAAAAAATTAGGTTTTGAAGAATGAATTAGGGGTGATCACTACATTTTTACTAAAGATAATACTGTATGCTTAAAATTATCAAATTGCTTTAGTAAAGATGTTCTGAATTATATTTGCCTGAACTTATTTTAAGGATTAGGGTTGTTTTTATTAGCCAATAACTTGAGAATTTCCACAATTTCTCCTTGTCTTCTGCTGAGTTGTCTTTGACGATCATCTAAGTCTTCAACAACCTGATAAATTCGAGATTGCGACTGTCACATTAGCAGATAAAGCCTCGATAGCACGAGCATTAGATTCAACTCTTTGTCCTATTTTTTCTACCAATGCTTCGATACGATCTAATCGGTTAGGCTCTGAATTAGTCATGATTGAATTCTTGTGAAAACTTTGGAAGAATAATTATTGAAATTGCCTTTATTTAATAAACTAAATCATAGCAAAGCTTTGAAGAAACGGAATGGGACTTTACGATACAATTGGGAAAACTTACGCTCAAACGAGAAGAAGTGATCCGCGCATAGTAACAAAACTATGTGAAATTTTGGAGCCTTCACAAGCTTCTACAATTGTTGATATTGGTGCTGGCACGGGTTCTTATGCAGTTGCTCTTGCTGAGCGTGGGTATGATGTTCTGGCAGTTGAGCCATCAGTTACGATGAGAAGTCAGGCGATCGCTCATCCCGCAGTTCGATGGATAGATTCTTATGCTGATAACCTGGCTTTGCCTAATCAATCAGCCGAAGCTGCCATTATCATGCTTGCATTTCACCATTTTCCCAACTATCGGCAATCGCTACAAGAAATTCATAGAATTACAGGGGGTGGTCAGGTAGTTTTATTCACTTACGATCCAGAGATGATTTGCAGTTTTTGGCTAGCGCAATATTTTCCTTCGTTCATTGTCGATGTTCAGTCGACATTTTTGCCAATTGCAACGTTAAAGTCTGAAATTGAGACAATTACGAAAAGAACTGTGAATGTAACTCCTTTTCCGTTACCGAAAGACTTATCTGACTCATTATGTTTCCCCTGAAAAAAATAAGAGACACGAGAACTTCTCGTATCTCTAAAGTATTTTACTAAAATTGAATTAACTGTTTTGTGGTTCGACTAAATTATCTAATCCATCAATCACTTTGGCAGTAATAATTTTATCCTTGTCTGTGATCTTTTCTAATACATCTTGTCCATCGACCACATAGCCAAAAACTGAATAACGACCATCCATTAAATTAAACCCAGGTGGCGTTAATTCACTGTCAAACTTAAAGAAGAAAAATTGTGATGATCCGCCATTAGGATCAAGACTAGGACGGGCTAAAGCAATGGCACCATAAGCATTAAATGGCAAGGCTAATTCAGGTAAATAAATCCCGAGATCTTCGAGAGTAACCTCATAAATGGGTTCTTCATCTCCTTTAACTAAAACTTCTAAAGGAATGGCACGATATTCTTCTGTTTTAGGGTCAATAAATCCAGCTTCTTTTCCTGGTGGATCACCTGTTTGTACCACAAAATCATCCCCCGAACGAATAAAGGGTAAATCATCGTAAAAACCTCGTTTCACCAAGTCTACAAAGTTCCCTGCATTTACTGGCGCACTATAACCATCAAGGACTAAAGTAAGGTCACCTTTCGTGGTTTCAATTTTAACAGTGGCCCTTCCTTTTAACTGAGGAAGATCAGCGTATTCTTCAGGAACTTCAAAAGGGAACCCTTCGACCATCAAATATTCAAGATCGGTAATTTGACTGAGGATCTCCCGTCGTTTTGACTGAACTGCTTCTTTGTCTTTTTGTTCAACCACTTCTTGCAGTTCACTTACCTTAGTTTTGATCGTATCAAGAATGGTTTCTGCTTGGGGTTGGCGATCGCCAGGAACGCCTTCAAGAATTTGGTCACTCCGCAAGGTTAAAACAAAGGCTGCACTTTTAACATCTTTGGCAATGGGAGACCAACGTTTCCCCCTGAGATGGTTGGAAATGTCTTCAATCGCTGCTTGAACTTTGCGAATGGGTTCGTTATCAATAGGTAGGGCATAGCGCAAAATAGAATTAGGATCAGTAATCGCATTTCCTTGGGCTAAAACGCTAATTAGGATGCCTTCTGTATTAAATGGGTTCCAGGTTGCACCACCTAAACTGATGGATAGGGTAACTACTATCAGCGCAACAATACTTTTTTTCCAGAAACGCCAAAACCCATTGAGTATCTTCGGCCAAAAACTTTGCTTTATTTTCATTAACTTCAGGACTCTTAATGAACAACCATACCGCTTTCACTGTTTCTGTTTACCATAATTTGCAGTAGTATCGATACCCCCTGACGTACGAAAATAGTTGATCAATGCCAAAAAATTCAAAAATCTGAATCTTGATTCCCAAGATTAACCATTAACTAATTTTAACCAATTTAATAAAATCCCATTAAATTGATCAGGACATTCATCATGAGGACAATGACCGACTTTATCTAATTCAACTAAAGTAATCTTAGGATTTAATTGAGCAAATTGAGCCGCTAAAGAAAAAGGAACCATGCGATCCTGACGACCCCAAACTAATAAAATAGGTATCTTTAAACTGGGTAAAACCACCTTGGCCGCAGGAGCAAATGCTGGCTTTCTTACCCCTTCAAATAGTAAACAAAATGCCCTGGCAGCCCCTTTATCCTGGGGAGGAATGGTAATAATATCAACTAGCTCATCAGTAATCGCAGACTTATCAGAATAAGCAATGCCAATCCAAGGACGAATGACTTGGGGACGACGAATAATATTAAACAATCCTTTTAAGAGTAAAGGCGGTGTAAATAAACTTTCGATTGTATTGACAACGGGGCGAAAAAACTTGGAAATCATTTCTTGCCTAATAGAAACATCTGGCAAACTTAACATGGCAATTCCTGCCACCATTTCAGGATATTTCGTCGCAGCCGTTAAACAGACTAAAGAACCGATAGAATTACCAACTAAAACAACCGGTTGACCGATAAATGTTTGCCAAAAATCATGAATCTGTTCGACCCAAAGATAAACACTATAATTGGTTGCTGCCTTATTTGATCCCCCAAATC
The DNA here is from genome assembly GCA_039180145.1 of Cyanobacteria bacterium P01_G01_bin.49. Classification (GTDB taxonomy): domain Bacteria; phylum Cyanobacteriota; class Cyanobacteriia; order Cyanobacteriales; family Microcystaceae; genus JBCDDV01. Next base: position 3,521 of record JBCDDV010000277.1, read on the forward strand.
CTAATAAATCTAAAGCATAAACTTGATAATCCTCAGCCAAGATAGGAATATTATGTCGCCAATGTTCAATCGCTGCCCCAAACCCATGTAACAAAATTAAGGGAGGTTTAGGGTTCTTAACTGTCTTCAACCCAGAAAAGAGAAAAGAATAGCGGATTTGCCAACCCCGCCAAAACCAGTACCGTTGCTGTCCAATCCGTCTTACCCAAAACTTTTGTTGAGTCACCCAATTGTCCTGTTATAAATCTTTACATCTTTTTATTTTACGATGCTCATCAGAAAGATTAGACTAGGGGAAAGATTGGGACGATTATTCAGTTTATAAAATGAGTCACTCTAACTCAAAATAAAGTTAATAAATCCAGACAGAATCGGCTAGAGAATTCAGTAAAATAAAGTAAGCTATTTAGAGCTTTGATTTAACTATAGTTCATCACATAGAGAGACATTAACAAACGCCTGTGATAGATAAAAGACGCAATCAACGCGATCTCCCAAAAATCAACGAAAGAATCCGCTTTCCCGAAATCCGAGTCATCGATAGTGATGGATCGCAACTCGGTGTGATCTCTCCTGACGAAGCCTTAGATATTGCTCAAGAGAGAGAATTGGATCTCGTGTTAGTTAGCGAAACGGCTAAGCCTCCTGTTTGTCGAATCATGGATTATGGCAAGTATAAATTTGAACAGGAGAAAAAAGCCAGAGAGGCTAAAAAAAAGCAGCATACAGCCGATGTTAAAGAAGTAAAAATGCGTTATAAGATTGATGAGCATGATTATAAAGTTCGGGTCAATCAAGCCCAACGTTTTCTCAAGTCTGGAGATAAAGTCAAAGCAACCATTACCTTTCGGGGAAGAGAAATTCAACATGCCAATTTAGCGCTTGATCTCCTCCAAAGGATGGCAACTGATCTCAAAGATTTCGCTGAGATACAACAAGCACCCAAACGAGAGGGACGTAACATGATGATGTTACTAAGTCCCAAGAAATAGGGGAATGATGGTGTAATGAGATATCCTGGTAGACTCAATCCCTCATAGTCTGTAAATCATGGCTTAACCATTTAGTTTGAAGAGATGTATGCAGACGTGCTAAGGCGCGTCTGTCTTTGTCTTTAAGAAACCAAAAATTGCTCAAAAATAAGATGAAAATTATCTTGTTTCTCAGTTTAATACTGATAGGATTTGGGATAGGAATCAACTTCGTCATAATACCAAGCCAAACCAGTTTTTCAGATAATTCTCCAAGACTTACCAAATTAACAGAAAACCATCAATTATAGTGATCACAACCGCTAAAAAGCTATCAATTTATCTATCAAAAACAATGTTTTTGTCTGGCCC
>JBCDDV010000278.1:0-4850 GCA_039180145.1 Cyanobacteria bacterium P01_G01_bin.49
AAAAGAAATTAGGGGACTCCAAAGAAGAAGTGAAAGGAACCATCAAAGAAGTCAAAGGTCAGGCCAAGCAAGGTATTGGTGAAGTGAAAAACCGTGTGGATGACGCGAGTTCCGACGCAAAAAAAACATCCGGAAATATAGTAGATGCTATTAAGAGCTTTTTTGGTCAATAAGTTAAATTGATGACCTCTCAACTAGGAATTAAGGAGTAAGTATATTTATCTCATGAATGCTTTCTAAACCGTCCAATTAAACTGATATTCGGCAAAGATTACGCTGATAAGATCGCCATAACTAACACAAGGAGATAGAGAATTTATGAATACCAATCCATTACTCGAAATGAAAAACTATGGTCAAAGTGTTTGGATGGATAACTTGACCCGTGAAGCGATCGCAACAGGAGAATTACAGGAATTAATCGAAAATCGTGGCATCAGAGGAATCACCTCTAACCCGGCTATTTTTGAAAAAGCCATTACTAACAGCGATCGCTACGATGAAAGTATCAAAGCGGGTCACCAAGAAGATAAATCAACCGAAGAAATTTACGAATCTTTGATCTTTGAAGATATTCGTCAAGCTTGTGCTATTTTTCAGCCCATTTACGAAGAATCAAACGGATTAGATGGTTATGTGAGCATCGAAGTTTCTCCTCATCTTGCTCACGATATCAAAGGAACTATCGCAGAAGCGATTCGTTTCTATCAGGAAATTAACAAAGATAATGTCATGATAAAAGTTCCTGGTACATTTGAGGGGTTTGCAGCCATTGAGCAGTTAATTGCGCGAGGCATTAATGTTAACGTTACACTGCTATTCTCAGTAGAAAATTATAAACAAGCAGCCTTTGCCTATATCAGAGGATTAGAAGCTAGGGTCAAAAATGGTCAACCCATTGATAAAATTGCTTCTGTTGCCAGCTTTTTCTTAAGTCGTATTGACACTAAAGTTGATGAACGGATTGATCAACGAATTCAAAACATAGGAACAGATAGTTTGAATGAATCAGTTCGTTTAAGAGATTTGAAAGGGCGTATTGCCGTAGCAAATGCCAAAATTGCCTATCAAACCTTCAAAGACATCGTAGCAAGCGATCGCTGGAAAGCCCTAGAAGCAGAAGGGGCCAATGTTCAACGATTATTATGGGCAAGTACCAGTACCAAAAATCCTGACTACAGTGATGTTAAATATGTCAATGAACTAGTGGGAGAAAACACCATTAATACCATACCCCCTGAGACGTTAGAAGCGTGCGCTGATCACTGCGAACTTAGTCCCAATAACATTGAGACTAATATCGAGTTAGCTGAACAAGTTCTTGATAATCTGAGTGATTCTGACCTTCAAATTGACATCAATAATGTTATGGATGAATTGCTGCAAGAAGGGATCGAAAAATTTGTTGAGCCTTATAATTCTTTACTAGAATCTATTGAAAACCAAGCCAAAGAATTAGCCCCTGCTCAAGCTTAAAGCTTCAGCCATTAACAGGATTAAATAGGGTTGAGATTAAAGAGAAAAGGAGCGCATTATCTAACTTTTCTCCCTCGACCCCTTTTTTTATCTAAAATCAATCTTCTTCAAGCACCCTTAAACGAACCGTTTTTTCCCCTGTATCATCAATTTGTACCTCGATAACTTCACTACTTAAAGATTCCAAAGACGTTAACATAGAGCGCAAATGAGGATTACTCGCTCCTGTATCTACATACAATCGATCAGATAAACTACCTAACCGCTTCCAAGTCGTGTACAATTTAGCCACCATTTGTTCTAATTGGGTGGCTTGTTTGACCACATCTGCAGCAGTATTTAAACAATCTAATCTTAACGCTTCTTCTAAAGCCATTTCTAGGTCTAAAGGCGTTTTTTTCAAGGTTTGGACTTGCGCTGCTGCATCAAGATATTTAGCTAAATTTCTCGCCTCAGTCGTCAATAATTTAACGGTATCAACATCAGGATTTTCTGTGATTTCTTTTTGAATAGTGATCAAATGACTGTCAGGTAATTTTTCCATTTCCCGAACTAAAGGGGCCAGATGACGAGGCGGTAACGCGCCTTCTGCTGCCTTTTCTTTGACCTCTGAGGGCAACAAATCAGAACTCATGGCTGTCCATTCATCAGACAACTGTTTGACCTCTCTACGGGTAATGCGATCGCCGTTTTGAGCCGCTTCACTGACTAATTTTTGCACTTCTGGGGCAGATTTGGCCGTCTCTACAAAGGCTCGTTTACTAAAATTGTTAATAGAATCAGGATCTAATTGTCCTTCTGCTAACAAAGTATCTGCACTGTTAGCCAGTTGAATCAACCCATAAGCTTGACTTTTGGTAATTTCCCGTTGTTTTAACCAGTTGAGAAATCCTGTTCCTCTACCGTCTCCTCCTTGCTTTTCTCTGTCGCGGATCGTCCGTAAAATTCTCCCGCGCCAAATATCGGTTTGTAGATCAAAGCGATCGCAAACTTTCCACACGGCATCTAATTGCTGTTGAAAGTCTATCTCCTGTATTGCTTCATCTTCGGGATCAGGTAGCTGAAAATTGAAGTCTATGGGAGTTTCTAAGGCACTACGAATGTCATCAGGAGAAGGAGGAACAGCAACCATATTAGTGATCAATTTTCATATTGCGTTGAGAGTTATTCATGATAACAGGGGAATTGGGAACCGTAAAGATTTCTGATTTCAAGGATAGTTTTTAAGACAAGAATTTGAGAAAATTGGTACTATCAAGCCACAATCGTTCATCGTAATTTTACCTGTTTCTTGGAGCTAAGAATTTATGGTTAACCTTTGGGAACAAACAAAATCCCTCTGGAAAAATAAGTTACCCCTCAAGAAAGTTATTCAATGGTTTCAGGTAAGTGATCAACAAGTCGCTGAAATTCTAGAAACTGTTCGAGAAAATTTACCCACGACAGAAGCTCTTTTAATCGGAAAAACTCAGTCAGGAAAAAGCTCAATTGTGAGAGGATTAACGGGGGTTTCTGCAGAAATTGTCGGTCAAGGATTTCGTCCCCATACTGAACATACGAACCAATATGCCTATCCTAGTGATGACCCTCCCCTACTCATTTTTACAGATACTGTTGGTTTAGGAGATGTTAAACAAAATACTAACTCAATTATTCAAGAATTAAGCCAAGATTTACAACAAGCAAATAATCGGGCGAGAGTGTTAATCTTAACGGTCAAAATTAATGACTTTGCCACTGAAACTTTAGCCCAAGTTGCCCAACAATTACGTCAATTAGCTCCTCGAATTCCTTGTATTCTTGCCATTACTTGTTTACACGAAATTTATCCGCCTAAAATTGACAATCATCCTTCTTACCCCCCTGAGTTTGAAGATATTAATCGTGCCTATAATCATCTCCAAGATGTGTTTCAAGGACTTTATGATCATGCCGTTTTGATTGATTTCACTTTAGAAGAAGACGGTTATACGCCTGTTTTTTATGGCTTAGAAGCCTTCAGAGATGCCCTAGCACAACAGTTACCCGAAGCAGAATCTCAGGCTATTTATCAACTTTTGCAAGGAGAACCCGAACAAAAAATTGGCACGCTTTATCGAGATGTCGCCCGTCGTTATATTTGGGCCTTTTCAGTGGCGGCAGCTACCGTTGCTGCTGTTCCTCTTCCCTTTGCGACTATGCCTGTCTTAACTGCACTACAAGTTTCTCAAGTAACTGTTTTGGGAAAGTTGTACGGACAAATTTTGACCCCTTCCCAAGCAGGGGGAATTGTTAGTGCGATCGCCGGAGGATTTTTAGCCCAGTCTGTAGGACGAGAATTAATCAAATTTATTCCAGGGTTTGGGAGTGTAATTGCTGCTTCTTGGGCGGGGGCTTATACTTGGGGATTAGGCGAAGGTGCTTGTGTGTATTTCGGTGATTTAATGGGGGGCAAAAAACCTAATCCTGACCAAATTCAGAAAGTCATGAAAGAGGCGTTTAACAATGCTCAAGAAAGATTTAAAAAGCAGATTTTTTGAAAAAACGTAAGTTCGATGAAAATAGCAAAATTGGATTATCCAATCAAAGAATCAAGCTTTCAGCTTCTTTGAAACTCACGTTAAAAAAGTTAATAGATATATGAAGTCAAATATAAAAACTTATCTTAATATTGAGCTAATATAAGGTCAAATTTATGGCAGAGCAGAAAAATTAGGAGAAAAAAGATTATGAAGACATTTACTAAATTATTTATAGGCGCAATTTTGTGTTTTACTTGGTCAGCATCAGCCAAAGCTGCCCTTATCTCAGTTAACGATACTGTATTTGGAGCCGACTCAATTACTCGTGATACTGATACTAACCTTGAGTGGCTTGATGTTCCCTTTTCTCAAGGTCGTACTTTTATTGATGTCTCAGGAGAATTCGGTTTAGGCGGTGACTTTGAAGGCTTTCGATCTGCAAATGCTGCTGAATTTGAGACTCTAGTTTTGAATTCAGGTATTCCAGGCATAAACACAACTGTAACCGGCGATTTGACCTCTTTTACAAATTTAATTGACTTATTAGGAGTGACAAGCTTCCAAGATAGTAATCCTCAAACTTCGGGTTTTCTAAGTAATTCTGCGGGTAGTCAGTTGCGTATCAATGGTGATTTGGATTTTTCCCTTTCTAATGGTACACCAGCCTATGAAGCAAATACTTCGATCTCTCGAAATGAAACCTTATTGTTTCCTAATGTTGGTCATTACTTGGTGCGTTCTATCCCTGCTATTCCTGAACCCTCTTCTAGTTTAGGATTTTTGGCTTTCAGTATCTTAGGTTCTGGCTTGACCCTTAAGCGTAAACTAAAATCATCTAAATCATCTGAAAAAAAGTAAAAAAAGGTCACCGAG
>JBCDDV010000279.1:0-4845 GCA_039180145.1 Cyanobacteria bacterium P01_G01_bin.49
AGGGAATATTATGCTGATCATTTTGCGGCAGAAGTTACTGGTAACCCCAATGGACTGTCAAGGGCTTTAATTAAAATTGCTTACGGAATTACAGAACAATCAGCCCAAAACCAACAACCTAGTCGCTTAATGGAAGGAACCCGCGCCCTAGGCATTGCCGATCCTAGAGGGGCTGCATCTGCGGGGACAATTTATCAAATAACGTCAGATTCTCAACGGTTAGGACAAGTTTTTATTTGGGATTTATTTAATCCTTGGGCAAAATTAACTGAATTGAATTCGACTCATCCTTTAACAGGTAAAAGAATTCAAGCTTTATCTACCTATGCAGAACAAATGGGAATTAATTTACAATTTAATATGGCTAATGTTGTCAAAGAAGGTAATAAACTTAATAAAAATAAACTGTGGAGCAACTTTTTCTTAGAATTATTTGTCGTAAATAGCCATTTAATTGGCGGAATTTTGGGGCTATTTCTCGGAATTTTATTAACAGCTTCAACAACTAATATTTCGCCTTTAGTTAGTTTTCCTGCCATGGGATTTGGTATCGGATTAATTATTAAAACAGGATTTGTTTATCCTGATTTTAAAAAATGTCCTGAATCAGATATTTTTACGCTGATGTGCGATCCTTATGGTAGTCCAGTGAGAGGAAAACCAGTAAAATTAAGCGGTCAATTAATTGGCAGAGGAGAAGCAGGCTATGCTTTTGGATCTGATTTAAAATTACAAGACCGGACTGGTATGATTTTTGCTCGTTATGCTTCTCGATTTGGGCCATTAGGTAACTTTTTCTTTGGGGCTACTCAAGCACAAGATTTAATTGGAACATCTGTCGGAACAATGGGATGGTTTCGTCGAGGGGTTGCACCTTGGTTTGATTTAATCCAGTTATCCAATGGGAGAAAAACGGTGAATAGTTACCATCGTTTTAGTAGTGTCTTCATGGGGTCAATCATTATTTTATTAGGAATGTTCCTTCCCCAATTAATTCATTGACACTCTCACCGTTAAGCTGATGCTCTCTACCAAGATTAATCAATAAAACGAACAGTGAGCAGAAAACGCCCACTCACTGTTCATGACTTACTTACCCATACCTAACTGCTGAGCTTTCTGATAGACTTTGCCTTCAGTAAGGAGTGAAGGGGCAATGACGACTTCTACCTGCTGCATTTCCTTCATATCTTTCGCCCCCAAGGTTCCCATACTGGTTTTAATCGCTCCCAAAAGATTATGAGTTCCATCATCTAATTTTGCCGGCCCGGTTAGAATATCCTTGAGAGTCCCCGTTGTTCCCACATTAATACGCGTTCCTCTGGGAAGAACCGGAGAAGGAGTTGCCATCCCCCAATGATAGCCCCTGCCAGGAGCTTCGGCAGCACGAGCAATAGGCGAACCAATCATCACAGCATCAGCACCACAGGCGATACATTTACAAATATCTCCTCCTGTGACAATGCCGCCATCAGCCACCACAGGTATATAACGGCCAGTTTCTTGGTGATAATCATCCCGCGCGGCAGCACAGTCAGCAACGGCTGTCGGTTGTGGAACTCCCACCCCTAAAACCCCACGAGAAGTACAAGCAGCCCCCGGCCCAATGCCGACTAAAATAGCAGCGGCTCCAGCTTTCATCAAATTTAAGGCTACTTCATAGGTGACACAGTTACCCAAAACCACTGGCATGGGCATTTCTTGGCAAAATTGTCGTAAATCTAAGGGGATAATCGATTCAGGGGAAAAATGAGCCGTTGATACCACTGTGGCTTGCACAAACAATAAATCGGCTTCTGCATCAGCGACAATTTTGCCATATCGAGACGCGCCAGCCGGGGTTAAACTGACGGCGGCAATACCACCTTGGGACTTAATCTCGGTAATACGTTGTTTAATTAATTGCTCCTTAATGGGGATAGCATAAAGTTCTTGCATTAACCCGACAAATTCTGATTTTCCCACAGAAGCAATCCGATCTAAAATGGGGTTAGGATCTTCATAACGAGTCTGAATTCCTTCTAAATTAAGCACGCCTATTGCTCCTAATTCCGAGAGCAACACAGCCATCCTGACATCAACTACCCCATCCATGGCACTTGCTAGGATGGGAATATTGCGTTCAATGCCCCCAATCGTCCAAGTCGTATCTGCTAAACTCGGGTCTAAAGTCCGCACCCCAGGGGCGAGGGCGATTTCGTCTATTCCGTAAGCTCGTCGGGCGGTTTTACCACGACCAATAATAATATCCACGCTTCTATATCCCATTCCCTAAGTATTAAAATAGGCTACCAAATTTTGAGAGTTTTGGGGAATGGGTCTAACGTGAAAGATTGATAGAATTTATTAACCATAAAGGCCAGAAAACCTTTATAGCAAGCCGATTGACTCTAGGATTACTATCGATTCAGTGTTAATTTACAGTTGAATATTCCGTCGTTTCTTGGTTAGAAGTTAGGTTAACACGGCGTAACTTTGCCCCTAATTTCCGTAGCTTACCTTCTAAGTTATCGTACCCTCGATCTAAGTGGTGTAATCCTTGTACGACAGTGGTTCCTTGGGCTGCTAACCCAGCTACGACTAAAGCGGCAGAAGCTCTGAGATCAGTGGCCATGACAGGCGCCCCAGATAAGAAAGGAACACCTTGTACCAGGGCAACATTCCCTTTAACCCGAATATCAGCCCCCATGCGTTGCAATTCAGCGACGTGGCGTAGACGATTTTCAAAGACTGTTTCTGTCACCATACTACTGCCTTCACTCAACGTTAAGAGAGCCATAAATTGGGCTTGCATATCAGTAGGAAACCCAGGAAAAGGTAACGTTTTGATATCAGTGGCACGTAAGGGCTTAGGAACCAATCGTAAACGATCTGGTGCTTCGACAATAACCTCAGGCCCGATTTCGCGCAATTTGGCAATAACAGAGGCTAAATGCTCAGGAACAACAGGCGCAAGACTAATTTCTGAATGGGTAATTGCTCCTGCAATTAGTAAAGTTCCTGCTTCGATACGGTCAGGAATCACAGAGTAGTCAGTACTGTGGAGACGTTCGACTCCAGAAATTACAATTTTGTTAGTTCCTGCTCCTTTAATTTGCGCCCCCATAGAGCGGCAGAAATTGGCTAAATCCATAATTTCCGGTTCTTGGGCAGCATTTTCAATGATGGTTTCTCCTTCTGCAAGGGTTGCTGCCATCATAATCGTTTCCGTTGCGCCAACACTGGGATAGTCTAAGTAAATTTTTGCTCCTCGAAGACGTTGGCGACTGCCTTTGACACAAGCATGAACAACCCCATGTTCAATGCGGACATCTGCTCCCATTGCCTGTAATCCTCTCACATGAAGATCCACAGGTCTAGCACCGATGGCACAACCTCCTGGTAAGGGAACTTTTGTCATTCCTAAACGAGCTAATAACGGGCCAATCACGAAGAAACTAGCACGAAGTTGAGAGACTAGATCATAAGGGGCTTGATCTTGGCCAATATGTTGGGCATTGATTTCTAAAATATCGCCATTTCTTTGTAATTTTACTCCAATAGCTGATAATATCTGTGTCATGCGTTGAATATCAACTAAAGAAGGGAGATTTCTGAGGCGACAATCTTCCGAACAAAGAATGGCTCCAGCCATTAAGGCCAAAGCTGAGTTTTTAGCACCACTAATATTCACTTCTCCACTGAGAGTGGCTTTTCCTTCAATTTCTAAAATCGATTGTTGTTTTTCTAAATCGGTTGTCATAAGATTCGATGTATAAGAGCGTTTTATGATTACATACTCCAAAAACTATAAGTTTTTATAGTTTTGGTGTCAAAGTCGCCTTCAATTTAACTTGAATGATTAAAAAAGTCTAGAAAAAGTTCCCAAGATGCGCTTTTTAAGATGCGTTATCAGGACTGTAGCTTGATAGGGTAAAGGTTGTGATAACGAGAATTTAGCAAAAATAGTTAATATAGATAGTAAGTGACTTACCCCCAGTGCGATTCATGACAGCATCTTCTGATAATCAACCCAAGCCTCTAATTCGTCCCTTGCAGTATCGGGATCTTGAGTGGTTAGAAGACCTGACTGCTCAGTCTGAGTCAACTCAACAATACTCAGTTTCTGTTTCATTTAGAGAACAGCTACAACAGGCTAAAAATTGGTTTGGGCTACTGAAGTTTCTGAGTTGGTTTCCTAATCTCTTTCAGTATCATTTTTGCGTTTATGTTGCCCAATCAGAGAATTTCTCCACTCACATAAGCTTAAGAGGTTTTATTCAGATTTCTCCATTCAATACGGTTCGCAGTACCTGGCGTGTTGAACGAGTGATCGTTGCTGATGGCAAAGGACAGCCTGAATTGCTGACTAATCCTCAAGGGGTTGGTTTTCAATTATTACGCCACTGTCTAGAAACTATCTGGGAAGCACGCACCTGGGTATTAGAAGTTAATATTAATGCCAAAAATACTCTCGCGCTTTATCGACAGAATGGGTTTCAACCCTTAGCTCAATTAACTTATTGGTTTTTAGAGCCAGAATTATTGGATCAATTAGCTCAACATAATTTGGATCTGCCCAATTTATTGCCTGTTAGTAACGCGGATGCTCACCTATTGTACCAGCTAGATTGTGTTTCAATGCCGCCATTATTACGTCAAGTTTTTGATCGCAACCCCCAAGATTTTAAAACTCGTTTTTTAAAGGGATTATTATTTAAGATAGAGCTTTGGTGTCATCAACGAGAAATGGCCCAAGGTTATGTCTTTGAACCTCAACGAAAAGCAGCTATTGGCTATTTCAAATTAATTTCATCAAAAGATGGATCTTCGCCTCATCAAGCCCAACTTACGGTTCATCCTGCC
>JBCDDV010000280.1:0-4840 GCA_039180145.1 Cyanobacteria bacterium P01_G01_bin.49
ATATTATTTATAATGGAGTAGCCTTCAAAAGTGAATTTGATCACTGGTATCAGTTAAGTCATACTTCATCTAATCAATCTAATCAAAATTACACTTTTTCTATGGTGGGTGTACTTTTTTCAACTAAAGGACAAGATATTGCCATTAAAGCATTAGGGATTTTAGTAAAATCTTTTCCCAATGTGCGTTTGGTTTTAGTAGGAAAAGGACAAAAACAATATCAAAATTATCTTCAGCAACTTGTCGATGAATTAAACATTACAAATAATGTTGAATTCTGGGGATATAGAGATGATTCTTATCAAGCTTACCTTAATTGTGATGCTGTTTTAATGTGTTCTGAAAATGAGGCAATGGGAAGAGTAACGGTAGAAGCAATGTCTGCTTGTCGTCCTGTTATTGGCTATGATAATCAAGGAACTTCAGAACTAATTGAACATGATTATACTGGATTACTGTACCAAAACGGCCATGAAGAACTAGCCAGTTGTATGCAAAAGTTCGTTGAAAATCCTAACTGGGCCAAACAATTAGGTGAAAATGCTTGGCACGTTGCTCGTGAAAAGTATTGCACGGAAATTTATGTTCAAAAAGTTTATCAAGTTTTATCATCAGTTAGAGAATAAAAAGAATAATTATCAAAGGTGTTTTATTTATTTTTGACCAATATTGAACATTAATAATAAATGAAATGACTAAACTTATCCAAAAAAATTATAGATCTTGACTTAAATAAAGATTAGTGTATAGTAAAACCATTATTAAAACTAGTAAAATTCCTTAAGCTATAGTGTCGTCAATTCCCCAAAAAATTCTAGTAACGGGTGGAGCCGGATACATAGGATCTCATGCAGTTATGGCTTTAGTTAAAGCAGGTTATCAGGTGATCGTTCTTGATAACTTAGTCTATGGCCATCGAGATTTAGTCGAAAAAGTTTTAAACGTTGATTTAGTCGTTGGGGATACTGGCGATCGCCCTTTACTCGACCAGTTATTTTCTCAACATCAGATTAGTGCAGTGATGCACTTTGCTGCTTATGCCTACGTTGGTGAATCAATTCGAGAACCTGCAAAATATTACCGCAATAATGTCATCAATACTTTAACTTTACTAGAAGCGATGGAGGCAGCATCCATCAAAAATTTAGTCTTTTCCTCTACTTGCGCCACTTATGGCGTTGCTAAGTCTGTTCCCATTGCTGAAGATCACCCCCAAAATCCGGTTAATCCCTACGGCGCAAGCAAATTGGTCGTAGAACGCATCCTTAGAGATTTCGATCAAGCTTACAACTTGAAGTCTGTGTGCTTTCGCTACTTCAATGCAGCAGGAGCAAATCCCGACGGGTTACTAGGAGAAGATCATAACCCAGAAACTCATTTAATTCCCTTAGTTTTGCTTACAGCATTAGGAAAACGAGATTTTATCTCTATTTTTGGCACAGATTATCCAACCCCTGATGGAACTTGCATTCGAGATTATATTCACGTTGCTGACATCGCCAATGCTCACCTCTTAGGTCTAGAGTATCTGCTTAATGGGGGCAATTCTGATGTCTTCAATCTTAGTAACGGTAGTGGTTTTTCTATCAAACAAGTGATTGAAACCGCTAAAGCAGTGACAGGTCGTGAGATCAATGTCAATTTAGCCGAAAGACGGGCTGGAGATCCCCCCATATTAAGCGGTAGTAGCGATAAAGCTCGGAAAATTTTAGGTTGGAATCCTCAATATCCAGATCTGACTGATATTCTTGCCCATGCTTGGCAATGGCATCAAAAACGTCACTGAGAAAACCGTGTTTAATTCATTGCTTGTCTTAAACTCTGACAAAACTCACCAACAGCTTTTAATCCTTCTTCTGGGGTTCCTTGGACTAATCGTTTGACAAAGGCACTACCAACGATTACAGCATCAGCCCCCCAATTTTTGACCTGTAAGGCGTGTCCTGGGTCAGAAATACCAAATCCTACCCCAATCGGTTTATCGGTGACGCTGCGAAGACTGGTGAGGAGTTCTTCAACCTTTTTTCCGACTTGAGTCCGCATTCCTGTGACCCCAGTAACACTAACCAAATAGACAAATCCTTGGGATTGAGTAGCGATCGCCTGAATACGTTCTAAAGGACTCGTTGGTGCGACTAAAAGAATAACATCGATGCCAATCTCAGCAGCAGGTTTCAGCAGGTTTTCTGCTTCTTCTAGGGGCAAATCCGGCACAACTAAACCTTCAACCCCAGCCTCTTTAATTTGTTGAAGAAAGGCTTCAATGCCGCGATAAAAAATAGGATTGTAGTAAGTAAATAGAATAATGGGGGCTTTAATTTCGGCTTGTACCCCTTGAACCATTGCCAATACACGGTCTAAGGTCACCCCGCGACCCAAGGCACGAGTAGCAGCCGCTTGAATGACAGGGCCATCCGCTAAAGGATCAGAATAGGGAACCCCTAATTCAATGAGATCGGCCCCTGAAGCATCGAGAAGACGCAAGGCTTTTGCCGTTGTTTCGAGATCAGGATCGCCAGCGGTAATAAAGGGAATTAAGGCGCACTGACGGCGATCGCGTAGGGATTGAAAACACTCAGAAACCGATGTCATTATTTATTATTCAAGCTTAATGATCAATTCTCAATCTACCCTGAGTTTGGTTATCTTTGCTTATTTTTAAGAATTATTGATTTTCTGCTTCAATCTCTTTTTGCAGTTTTTCGAGTTCTTCTGGTGTCATCTCGTCAAGTTTTTTTTGTAATACGGCATCTTCGTAGTCTTTTAGTTGTTGATTGTAGGTCATTTTTTTGCCGACTACTCTTAAGACATAGGTCAAAGTCCACCCAACCAAACCCGCTACTAATAAGGCTTGACTCCAGATTCCTGCTGATAAGCCATCCAGTCCAACGGCTTGCAAAAATAGGTAAATGATACCTCCCCCAGCAAATATCCCTAGGCCAATGGTAATAACATCAATTCGTCTCATGATGGGGGTTTACCCTAGTCAGTTAACAATCACCTGTAAACAGTTGGTAATGAGTGCCAACTGATGTGATTTTCATTTTCTCAGGTTTTTAGGCGTTTAATTGACGACGTTTGGGTCGAAAGTTGAGAAAAGGACTTAGTAGAAGCATTCCAGGAAAGAAGAAGAACATCAGAAAGTACATGAAACTACGTTCAAAAGAACTGGCTACGTACCAACGACTTTTTAGATAAAAATAAATTAATCCAGGAATTGCCAGTAAGTAAAGAGCGCTCAGACTTAAGTAGATTAGGGAAACTAAGAGTGTATCTTCCGATAGTAGAGTTGTAATGTCCATAAGGTAATAATGACTGGTTTGGGTAAAGTAAGGCTCTTTCCTTTAATATTAAACCCCATAACAGATCTTGCTCGTTGATTATGTTATGAGTTACCAACAGCTTTTTTGTCAGTCCTTTCCTTTATATTCCAAAATGCAGCAGCGTGGGTGGAAGTGGTCAAAAAATTTTGCTTGTCCTAACCAATCGATCCTTAGCTTACTATTGTATTAAAGCGGCCTCTTTTTTTGATTCATAATTTAGCTGGGATAAATCCTCTACAAGACAGTTAACTTTACTGAAATCATAAGGAAAAGGAGGTTTCATGGGGCGATAATCTAAAGGATGAGATTCACCATGACGTAGTACAGCATTGACCATTAAACAATCTTTTGAACCCAAATTAATAGCACCATGAGGAACACCAGGGGGAATAGTCACTACTTGGGGTTCATCTTCACTTAAAGGAATATATTGATACTCTTTATTATGTAGAGCAACTAGGATAAAGCTTCCTCTGACGACTAATATTTGATCCGTCTGAAAACGATGTACAAAAAGTTCATCAATCGTCCCACTAGGAACCTGGACCAACATCGTTTCATCGCTTGATTGCGGGGTATAAAATTGTGCCATTCCTCCTTGAATTGATTCGAGTTTCTGTAGAGATACTCCTTTTATGAGGCCCATATTAATTTTCCTTACTTTTCATTCTTTATTTATATTTTAACAACTTTTATTGTAAAGTGATGTAAATTTCATCACAAAAACTTACTATTCTATGATATGGAAGGAAAAACGATAGTAATCTAGTTTTATGGTTGAGAAGCCGTCTGTCTAGGGTACATCTCTTGCAAAACCAAACCAGGATCGAGATATTCACCTCCATACTTTAACCCCCAGTGAAGATGAGGCCCTGTTGTCCGTCCTGTCATACCCACGCGACCAATTCTGGCCCCTGTCGAAACCTCTTGTCCTTGCCAAAGAACAATTCCCCCCTCCCTGTCCATTAAATAGCGTCCTTGGGGACTCTCTTCTACTGACCCCATCAAATGACAGTAAATGTGTGTCCACTGTCCTGACTGAATAGTAATCATGGTTCCACAGGCAGTATGATCCGATAAGGCAATAACTTGTCCTCCCCACCAGTTACGGATATAACTCCCTAAAGGTGCAGCCAGATCTAAACCTCGATGAAATTGGGCCTTTCCGTTAACAGGAGAGGTGCGATAACCGTAACCAGAGGTATAAGTTTGGAAATTCTCGACGGGAAATGAGGCGTATTGCCAGGTATTAGTCGAGTTAGTTGCCGGAACGTATTGCGCTTGAGAAGGAGACTGTTGCCATCCATTAATACTGACGGGAGTAAGCAAAGCAACTACTCCAAGCAACATTAAACAACGACGTTGGGAACGGATAAGATTAATGTTGCGTCCATAATCATTAAGCCACTGAATCATAAGACTTCTCACACCGATTGAATTGAACCAAGAGACAATACTTTGGTTGCATGATAATCTTTTTTAACTAAAGTTGGGGACTAGGCAAGGTTTCGAGCAAT
>JBCDDV010000281.1:0-4828 GCA_039180145.1 Cyanobacteria bacterium P01_G01_bin.49
CCCATCTAATTGATCCATGACTTGTGATTTATCTAGCTTTTCTTGAGTAACAATGTCAGAACAAATTTGTGGCCAATTTGTCTCAATTTCTGATGGTTTGTACGCTAAAATTAATGCTCTCAGTAAAATAGGCATTTCCCATCCCGTTTCGATTACAGGTCGCAATTGATAAAAAGAATTGGCCAAAGCATCAAAACTTTCTTGAGAACTATGTGTCCAAATTTTCTGATAAGTGCGCTGAGTCGTTTGAAAATATTCTAATAACCCAATACAGATTACTCCATCAAAATAAAGAGCCAAAATTTTCGGCATTGTTAAATTTTCCATTTCTTAATATCACCTTTTCTCAAGATACGTCATCGTTATCATGACATAGGTATCCTTTATATATAAAAACGCATATCAGATTGTCTCAACTTGTCGTAAGTTTGGATTGAGATAGTAAACTAACTGATTCGTTCGTCCCTTATGTACGAGTAACCCTTGCTTAACCAACTTTTGTAAATCTCTCTGCAAAGTTCTTCGCGATACCTGAAAACAAAGTTCCTCGTACCGTTGAATCGTCAGCGATCCCTGATCAAGTATCTCAGTTAAGGCAAGACTCTGACGACGATTAAGTTGATACTGCTCTGTGAGTTGTTCAACGGGAGATTGTGCTTGTTGATGACGTAAGACTTCATCTCCAACATGAGGACGTAAATAGCTCATCATCACAATTTCAATTTCTTGGAAAATTGCTTGACGATGGGAATCATTACTCCGAAGCGCGATTAATAATAAAGTATTAATGGCATTAACACATATTTCTGCTAATAAATAACTTTTTTCTGCTTTCAAAGCTGAATTTCGTTTTTTTAATAAGTCTGCCATCACCCGAATCGCTTGTTCGGTGAAACTGTCATCAATATTCTTAAAAATGGCTTTAGCCGTAAAATACTGAATAAAAACGATGCGAGAAGAAGCTTGGGAAAATAATCTGATTAATTCTTCGTTAATTGTTTTGATAAATCTGGGAAACGGTAGCTGAATAACTTCTGGTTGCAGCACATTTTCCCACATGACATAAACACGCTCGATATGTCGCAATTCTAATGCGTTAAAAATCGCCTTTTTATCGGGAAAAAACTGATAAAGTGACCCAATTGAAGTATTGGCTCTATCTGCGATCGCCTGAGTTGTCGCTCCCTCAAATCCCACTTCATCGAAAATCTCTGCTGCTGCATCTAGAATCTGTTCAACCCTTTCTTGACTGCGCTTCTGCTGTGGTTGACGACGCAGAAATCCCTCATCTCTTTTCATCTTGACAAATGTGAAAATTTAGTCATATACTCTGAATAAACATGAATAAAAACTCATGTTGTAGCGGTTTCTGAGTGAAATTTGTCTTTGGAAAAAGACTTTTAATGGAAATTCCTGAAGAAATCACTTGACTTACGACAAAAATTTTTATTTATTGTCACAACTTATCTATCTTGTTATTGAGGAAACTGTATCATGTCAATGTTAGAAGGTGCGCCTTGGCTTTTAGCACATAAATCAATGTTATCAGTGAATCAACCTTTCAAAGTTTCCCTCTACGGGAAAGATTATGTGCTGTGGAAAGATGCTAACGGCAAGATCAATGCTTTACCCAATATCTGTCCCCATATGGGGGCTATGCTATCAGAAGGATGGTGTGAAGAACGGGAAGATAACAGTAGTGTTATCATTTGTCCTTTCCATGCGCTGGAATTTGATCAAACAGGTTGCACAATCTTACCGGGAACCAATCAGAAAACCCTTCCCCAACTGCAACCCCTCGAATTGGTAATTGAAGGAGATTTTATTTGGACTTATGGAGAACATGAACCGAAAATTCCCATTCCTAATATTCTCAATGAAATTAACACAAATTACGAGTTTATTGGATATACTGCCGACACTAGTGTGAAAACAGATTTACTCTCGATGTTGCTAATTATGCACGACTATAATCATCAAAATGGGACTCATCGAGAACTGTTTAAAATCACTGAAGTACAGTTCAAGCAATTTATCGATAATGGCTATCATTCAGAAGCCTTTTTTGATACACCAACTGCTCCTACTAATATCTGGGAAAAACTGCAAAATCCAGGATTATTATCGATTCCCAAGGTAATTCAAGCCCATTTAGAAAATTATTTTCCTTCCCTAGTAATTTTTCACGGAGATAATGCTTTAGGAAAAGTGGCACAGTGTGGCTTATTTGTCCCAGAATCAGTGACTCATACGCGAACTTATATATTAATGTTCGGACAACCAAAACATCCTTTATTTTCTTTACTGAGTCAGCAATTTTTAAAGCTGAGTCAAACAATTGTTGAACAAGATGTCAATATTTTAAGCAAAATTTATGCTAATTCACCTCAAAGAATTAAACTAAATAATGAAATCGGAATGGATTGGGTCAAGGAAAACTTTAAGCATTTTGCAGATGTTCCTCAATCGCAGCATTAAAGCGGTCAAAATAATCATAACCTGAGTTCGACGTAAGGGAGTCTCAAATCCTTATTTTTTCATTGGAAAAATTCTCGCTCCGAACTCAGGTTAAAGTAGTTATTTTCAGCTTACTACCTGTCTTTTTTCTTATCCCGAACTCAGGTTAATTAACTAATTCCGTATTAAACTCATTAAATGTGCGTCGTTTCAATTCCACAGATTCAGATCGAGGCAACAGATCAAATACTTCTCGTAAAACATCATCCACTGTTTCATATTTAACCTGTCCTTTTTCATCAAAAACCAGATTAGCTTCTTGATCAAGGATAACCGTTTGAGGAACTGCCCCTTTGTAATAATAACCAGCCTCTTGAGGATTATAATTATCTTTGCTCGGAATACCATCAACACTAATGGGAATAATATTAGCAGCCCGACCATAAAATTCTTGAATTCTAGACACCACAATGGCAAACTGTTTACAATCACGGCTATCATCTAAATAAAAAACAAGAACTGTCGGCATTTCCCGCTTCAAAGAATCTTTTAAAGTCAACTTAGCAGGAACTAATGAACCATTACCCGCATAAACAACAAAAATATTACCATCAAGGCGATCATCATCAATACTTGCTCTCGCTGGGAGAGTCCTCCACAGACTAGAACTTATCACTAGAATCAGTAAAATCGTTAGACACAGTTTGCAGAATTGTTTCAAAATAAACTGTCGATAAGTATCAAGTAATGTCATAAGTCTAGAAACCTTCTCTTGAGTTTGGCTAAAATGTATTCACAAGACATTGTTATCAAAAATCTTGTGAGTGAGCAGCAGAACACCCAACAATCAACATCACGGAAAATTCCTGTTCAGATGCCGTTTGCTAATAGTCATTATGCTATTTTAGGGCTTCATCCGTCTGCTTCTGTCAGGGAAATTCGACGGGCTTATCGGGAGTTAAGTAAACGTTATCATCCCGATACGACTATGCTGCCGTTTTCGGTAGCAACAATCAAATTTCAACGCCTAAACGAAGCTTATGGGGTTTTGAGTAGTCCAGAAAGGCGATCGCTGTACGATCTCAAAATCGGTTATTCTCGTTGGAACGTTATTCAAGCCCCTCCTCAAGTTCACCAGACTTCTACTCACCATGAGTTGTCCAAGTCAGCTTATCTCGATGCAACGGAACGTCCCCTCTCTGGCGGAGAAATTTTTGTTTTGTTTATTTTGGGATTAACGTTAGTCGGATGCTTGGTTTTAGCCATCTTTATTGGTATTCTAAGGGGCGATGAAGCCATTCCGCCTACTGCCCTTCCTCAAGACTACACTTCTATTCACCGTATTTTCGTTCCTAACACGCAAAACTATAGCTCAACCCTTCTGACTTCATTATGACCTTTCCTCCCTCTGAAACACCATTATACAATCACTCTCTTCCTGTTATCGAGCAATGGCTTAACGAATTAGGTTGTCAACAAGACACCCAAAATTTAAACAATTGGACTATTCAAAAACCTCATTGGCAGGCACAAGTTAGTTTAGAAATTGAAGAAATAACTGTTTGTTATCTCAAAGCAGGTGCGGATGGTTCAGATATTAGACGGGCGTTTAAGTATTCCTTGAGTCGCGAGGATATTGAAGCCGCTGTCTTTGGTGGCCCTTAACCTTTTCTTAAATAGAGTCACACAGAACGATTCCTCAATTTGATAACGAGACGAAAAGACCCATTTCCTAATACAATAGAAATACAAGGGCTACTCTTCTGGCAAAGAAGGCAGCCCTTGGCTAAAATAACGTCGTTTACTTGTGTTGTTAGCGTTGCTGAGTCAAAGGCTGAGTAACGCTATTTTTTTGCTAATTAAACCTTGAGAATGCCAAAGAAATAACATAGTAATTATTCCTCATCTTCATCAGGTGCGCCGACTTGTTTGAGATGAATGTGTTTACGTCCCAGGGTAATTTCAAATTCATCCCCAGGTTCTAAACCCATTTTTTTAGTGTAAGCTGAACCAATTAATAAATTGCCATTTGCTTGCACACTAATTTTGTAACTAGCTGAACGACCACCTCTTCCTTGTCCTTCAGCACTACTATCAAGTTCAATTCCTTCTGCATCAATTAAAGCATTAAGAAATTTCATCATATTAACGCGCTCTATCCCATTTTTTGTTTGGGTAAAGTAGCCGCAAGCTCTCGCTTTTTCTTCTTTACTACGGTTTCCTAGCTCTTTAACTTTTTCAAGTAAAGATGTTCCGGTTAGGGGTTGAGTTTGAGTCATGAACTTAAAAAGTAACTAAGTAAATAATTGAGTTGACAGAATGGGAACGAAGTATGAGAGCAGAAACACTTGAAAAAAATCCAAAGTTACTA
>JBCDDV010000282.1:0-4817 GCA_039180145.1 Cyanobacteria bacterium P01_G01_bin.49
AATACTTATAAGATTAAATATCACCCCATAAATAACCAAGTTTGACGAGTTCCAGGATTAGTTATCCAGACAACATAAGCTGAATAAGCAGCACAAATAAAAATTAATATCCAAACAAAAGGAATTGCCCATTCAAATGTTAACCATTGAGGACGACGTAAACGGTTAAACCAACTAATATCATTGGAGGATAAACGATTAATGACAACGGCGACTAAGATGGTAACACTGCCAATTATTAACCAAGGAGGTATCATAAGCTATCAAGAATTAATCAACTCAAATTTCAGACATGTTTTTGATGATCAAGAAAAAATGGTGGCGATTTTTACAGAGGCTTTTTAAACTCAGGAATTAGGCAATAGTTGTTTGTATCCCAACTAAGTAAATCTGGGGAGTGACCGGAAACAATGGGATACAAGCCCCGTCCTCTCTTGGTCAGCATTCCCTTGCGCCTATCGGCGGCGCGGGGTCTGACCGCTTCTAGGACGGCTTTTTATTGGTTTTTAGTTTTCTAATCAGCCCTCTAAGTACATCAGATTTTGTTCTTTTGGCTGTTTGGCAATACTCTTCAAGATGCGCAAGTTCTTCCTCTGTGAGTCTAAAAAATATGCTCTTATTCATGGGATTGTATATCGTTATGATATACAATAGTAGCATAACCAAACAAAAGAAACCAGTGAAAGCCAGATACCAGTACAGATTCTACCCAACCAACCAACAGTGTCGAAACTTAGCTCAACTGTTTGGTTGTGTTCGCGTGGTTTGGAATGATGCCCTGGCTATCTGCAAACAGTTAGAGAAACGACCAAGTAACAACGACTTGCAAAAGTTAGTTATTACTCAAGCCAAGAAAACTGATGAGCGTTCATGGCTGGCTGAGGTTTCTAATATCCCGTTGCAGCAGTCTGTGTCCGATTTGGGTGTTGCTTACAAGAACTTCTTCAATTCAATTAAAGGGAAGAGAAAGGGTAAAAAGGGAGGTAGCCCTAGGTTTAAAAAGAAAATTAATAGACAGACAGCTAGGTTTAGAATTGGGGGTTTTTCTATTAAGGGTAAAGAGATCTACTTAGCAAAGATAGGTAATATTAAACCAATCTGGTCTAAAGAATTACCATCAGATCCTAGTTCCGTCACGGTGATAAAAGATTGTGCTAATCGCTATTTTCTCAGCTTTGTAGTAGAAGTCGAACCTATTCAACTCGCTGCTAAAAACCAAAGCATCGGTATTGATTTAGGGATTAAGACCTTTGCTGTAATGTCAGACGGGACAAAAGCCGAAAGTCCCAACTATTCAATTTTAGATAGAAGAATTCGCAAGCTTCAAAAGAAACTAGCACGTCAACCCAAAGACTCAAAGCGTAGAAAGAAGACTCAGCGAAGAATAGCCAAACTACACAATCAAATCGCCGACACCCGAAAAGACTTCCTGCATAAACTATCCACCAAAGTCGTTAGTGAAAATCAAGCTATAGTTTTCGAAGATTTGAATGTGTCAGATATGGTTAAGAACCGTCGATTAGCTAGGGCTATTAGTCTGCAAGGATGGAGAGAGTTTAGAACGCTATGTGATGCTAAAACCTTGAAGTTTGGTCGTGATTTTCAAGTTATTAGTAGATGGGAGCCTACTAGCCAAGTTTGTTCAGAGTGTGGGTTTAGATGGGGAAAGCTCGATTTATCGGTTCGTTCAGTGCTGTGCATTAATTGCGGTGCTGAACACGATAGAGATGAAAACGCGGCCAAGAATATAGTTAAAGTCGGGATAGGGCATTGCCACGACTCTAAACGCACGTCGAGACGGAGTAAAATCACTTTGGTGGTATCTGTCAGTGAAGCGTGAAGAATCCTCGTCCGTAAACGGATGAGGAGTATGTCAATAAGAATAACTATGTGTATAGTTTACCGCTACGACAGAGTTTTGAAACTGATTGAATAAGAGTTATGCGCCTTAGACAAAATATTGTTGCTATATTTTCAACTTTCATCCAATTTGAGGCAGAACAGTTTAGCCATTGGTCTAGCGATCGCCAATTACATCGCAGCATGGAAAATTGTCTGGCGAAGCAGTCGACGATAGACCGTTCAGAAAATTTTTGGGAACTCTATTGGTACAAAATTTGGCAAACATCTTCTCAGTCCTCCCAAAGTTCTCAGGAAAATCGAGCGCGATCACACCTTGCTGCCTACTTACAAGAACCTGGTTACTGGGCTGCCAAAAAGGCTAAAACTCACTTTCGTCAACTAAAATCTGAAGTTTCTGATTGTTTTCAAATTGCCTTATCTAATCTTGATCGCATTCTTCAAGGATTTGATCCCCTGCAAAATGGAAACCTCAAAAGCTATGCCAGTGTTATTTTTGCTAACAATATTCGAGAAACCCTGCGCCAAAGACAAGAAATCGATATCTGTAGTCCTTGGGCATTATTACGGAAACTGAGTCAAAAACGCTTAGTAGAATCACTAAAACAAGCGGGTTTAGCCTCTGGAACAGTAGATTGTTATGTTCTGGTCTGGAAGTGTTTCAAAACCCATTATGTCCCCAGTAGCGGTTCGAAAACCAGGCAATTACCCAAACCAGACGAGGCAACTTTAGAAGCGATCGCCAAGGAATATCATCAAGAACGTTATACTCAACTTAGTCAACCTGGGCAAACCCTGACCCCGCAAACTATAGAAACATACTTACTAAATTGTGCCAAAGCTGCCCGCGCTTATCTTTACCCAGCAGTAACTTCTATTCATACCCCGACTCCAGGACAAGAAAGTGGTGAATTACTCGATCTATTGCCTGAATCTGAATCCGAATCACTCTTAGGCGATTTAATTACCCAAGAAGAACAACAGCAACGTCTCTCCAAACAAGCTCAAATTAATGAAATTTTGAGAGAAGTCCTTGCTCAAATGTCCCCAGACTCTCAACAACTCCTCGATTTTTATTATGCTCAAGGATTAACCCAAAGCGAGATCGCTAAACAATTAAAAACCAAGCAATATACAGTTTCACGACGTTTAACCAAGGCCAGACAAACCCTTTTGCTAAAATTAAGTCAATGGAGTCAACAAACCCTGCATATTTCCCTAACTTCAGACATACTCAATAGCATGAGTACGGTATTAGAGGAATGGTTAACCAGTCACTATAGCAATTCAAGCATAGGTTAGAGAGTAACTTTACCTCCTGCCTCCTGTTATATCATGCAGACCCTTCTTCCTCCAATCACCCCTCATCTTAACCGCCAATTATTTGTAGGGAAAATCCTATGACTTTCTTGTTCGCCCAACCTAACCAACTTTGGCTAGAACTTTCTGACACTAACCTTTCTCAAGCCTGGGAACAAAGCAATATTTGTTCGAGTCCCGCCACTCGTTGGCGTAGCTACCTCAATCAACTGAGTTTGAATTGCTTTGTTGCCTATGCCCAAGAAGAATTGTCTAATTCTCTGCAAATTTGGCCAGAAGACCCCTTAAACAATTTGTGGGAATTAGTAGAGGGTTCTACCATTATTATAGGCAATAAACGAATTATCCTACTGGCTACTGAGACTATAGATGAGGACGAATTTCGGGTTCCTCAAGAATGGGTTGATATTCCTGAATGGGTGGCTGATTATTATCTTGCTGTTCAAGTTAATCTAGATGAGCAATGGGTAAGAATTTGGGGCTATACCACTCATCAAAAATTAAAAGATCTCGGACAATATGATAGTGGCGATCGCACCTACAGCGTTGAAGGAAATGCCCTATTTCAAGACTTTAATGCCTTTTGGACATCTCAGCAACTTGGTTTAGAAGAAGTCACTCAAAGTGCTGTTCTTCCTCTCTCTCCCCTATCTTCAGCCCAATCTATCAATTTGATCGAACGGTTAGGCAATCCTGAATTGAGAGAACCCCGTCTAGCAGTACCCTTCAGCCTTTGGAGTTCACTCATTGCGAATCCTAGTTGGCGACAACAACTATGCCAACGTCGTCAAGGAAATCTTCAGTCTTCCCCACTGGTTAATTTAAGTCGTTGGTTAGATAATCTCTTTGAAACCCCTTGGCAAACCCCAGAAACTTTAAATTTAGCCTTTAGTAGCCGAAGAACTACCTCCGAACGAGACACTAGTATTCAACGAGGTAACTTAATCACTTTAGGGACTGAAGAAGTCATTTTACTGATGGGACTTACCCCCGAAGATGATGGCAGAATTGGAGTCAGTGTTCAACTATTTCCTTCAGCCAACCGCCGTTATTTACCGGAAATGATAGAACTGACGTTGTTATCAGAAGCGGGAGATATTCTACAGTCCATTCAATCTCGTAGTCAGGATAACGCTATCAGAATTCCCCGGTTTAAGTGTCCTAGGGAGTTTCACTTTCGTCTTCAAGTAAGGCTGAATGAGCATAGTATGACACAAGATTTTATCGTTTAAATGTTGTCCAATGGGGAGGATTAATGAGTAAACTGGTTGTTCTAAAATTGGGCAAGGGTAATTGGCAAAAGGGATTTTCTAATCTCAACGTCCAAGTCTGGGAACCAAATAGTCCTATGTCCCTACAACTCAGTGGCAGTTTGCCTCCTGATCCCCAATTACTAGATAAATATCAACAATGGCAGAGTCTTTATGAAGCCCTTTCTGAGAACTTGAGATTGCGCCGTTATCGCAGTTCAGTCCCACCTATGATTGAATTTGATACAGAGGAAGTGACTCACATTTCTGATGGGGAGTTTCAGTATTTGTGCGAACAATTAGAAAAGCGACTGAATGGATGGCTGAATACGGAGTCATTTAGCCGCATTGAACGTCAATTACGCAGTCATCTCAATTTTTCTGACG
>JBCDDV010000283.1:0-4798 GCA_039180145.1 Cyanobacteria bacterium P01_G01_bin.49
CCTGGACAAAAATAAACGTTACTGTGAAGTGAGCAGGGGAGACGGGAGTAGGGAGCAGGGAGAGGGGTTACAGCTTACTTACATTTCTTCTCTACAGTTCATTTTATTTATGTCCGACCACTTATAGGAACAGGTTGGGACAATTGAGTTATTTGAGCTACTTCAACTAATAATTCTTCTGCTGTAATTTCTAATTTCTTTAAACGACGCTGAAGCTTGGGATAGGCTAAAGTTGCTTGTAACTCATTAATTAATGCTTTTGAACTATAAAGGTTAATCTGCTCTGACATTGCCAATTGAATAACTCGGCGCGGATTTCCACCCCAAAGTAAACCAGAAATCCAAATATTAGTATCTAATAGAACTTTCATTTAATTGTTATTTTGCCTGACTTCTTTTACCATTGCGGTAATTTCTGCCATAGTCGGCTCGTCTTCATCCGTACCTAATTCATCTATTTTTTGCCACAGAGAGGATATTTTATTTTGAGGCTGAATTTGCTTGAAAATCATCATAGCAACTTCATTCTGTTGTCGGTCTGGAAGCTTTTTCAGTTCGGCGATCGCTTGTTCTAGTAGTTCGGTCATAGCATCATCCTTTTTATTTCTATAATAATTTTTTTACTCCAACATTTTTTCTAATTCATCCAAGTCAGAACTTATTTCTGCTTCGAGCGATCGCAGTTTACCTAAAATTACTTTGGGGGGGTCATACTCTACTTCCTCATACTCGATCTCTTTGTAGCGGTTAATTGATAGATCGTAACCGTTCTCTTTTATCTCTTTCTTGGGAACGAAAAACCCTTGAGCTTTACGGTCTGACTCCTGCTGAGGGTCGCGGTTGTGCCATTTCTCCAGCAGATCAGGAATATCGTTTTCTTCTACTGGCTGACGTTTATCATCGAGGGATAGACCATCGGCTTTCATATCATAAAACCAGACACGATCCGTACCGTCCTTCTCTACTCCCACCTTAGTAAAGATAATAACTGCCGTTGAAACCCCTGCGTATGGTTTAAATACCCCTGACGGCATAGAAATCACCCCATCTAACTTATGATTCTCAATCAACACTTTACGGATGGTTTTGTGTGCCTTAGATGAACCAAACAAAACACCATCTGGAACAATAACGGCTGCCCGTCCACCTATTTTTAGCAGTCGCAGGAATAGGGGCAAAAACAACAACTCTGTTTTAGTAGTAGAGATAACTTTGGTCAAATCTTTGGCGATAGTTGATTTTTCTACCGACCCCTTAAAAGGAGGGTTGGCCAAAATCATGGTAAAGGCTTCAGAGATACCCGAATAATCTTCTGATAGAGAATCCCTTGCCTCAATTTTAGGGTCTTCAATGCCGTGCAGCATCAAGTTCATACTGCCAATTCGCAACATTGTCCCGTCGAAATCGAACCCGTGAAACATTTCTTTGTTAAAGTGTTTACGGTTGCCTTGAGCATTTAAAACTAAGTTCCCCTCAGAGTCTCTTAAATTTCGTAAATACTCAGCAGCAGCGACTAAAAAGCCACCCGTTCCACTTCTCTTAACACTAGCCTCTTTCTTATCCCGAACTCAGGTTAAATATCCCAGTTATCTTCATCGTTTGTTTGTCGTTGAATTTGAGAAATCGCTAAAGCGATCGCCCGTTGTGCCGATTCTTCGTTTTCTTTGGCCAAAGCAGTTTGAAGAGCATCTAAGGTCGCTCGATCACTAATCTTCATTAACCCTAATGCTGCTGCTTTACGAGTTTCCCCGTCCTGATGTTCTAGACAGTCTAGCAGATGGGGAACGGCGGGTTGATAAGCTAATTTACCCAATGCAGCCGCCGCTTCACTGCGAACACTGGGAACAGTATCTTGCAACCCATCAATTAGTAGCTTAAATCCTCTTTCCTCTGGCTGTTCTTCTAAGATATTAGCGATCGCTCCCACCACTGCTGAGCGAACTTCTGCCACCTCAGAGGCAATTGCTGCATATAATTGTTCTTTTCCTTGAACTCCAATAAACCCTAATGCCCAAGCGGCATGACCTTTGGTACTTTCGGGATGTTCTGGGGCAGCTAAAATTTCCAATAGGGGTGGAACTGAGGTTTCGCCGTTTTTGGCTAAAGCACCGACCGCTGACCCTTTGACGACGGTATCTTCATCATTTAACAACGCATAGATCAAATGGGGAACAGTGGTTGGATCGCAAATCAGAGTAAGGGTTTTGGCACAAGCTCTCCTGACTACTGGGTTAGGATGATTTGCCAGTCCGTCTAATAGTAAAGGTGTTGCTGATGTCCCGATTTTCCCCAGTGCTTCAGCAAACCCTAATCTGACCATTCCTCTTGTATCTCCCAAACTTTCTACCATCAACTTCAACAACTGAGAATCGCTATCATCAAAGGTTTTTTGTCTGATTTTTTGATTAACTGATTGCAGAAGCGTTTCTGTTTCTTCTGGAGATAGGGGAGTTGAATAGGTTGTTGACACGGTACTCTGGTTAGTTGCTAGGGGTTGAAGCAGCTTGACTGGCGCGTAATTGTTCAAGAATTGCGTCTATTTTCTTTAATTCAGGCTCAAGTTGAGCCATCGTCACTGACTTTGATAACTTGGCTCGTTTAGCGGTTGTTACCGTGTCGTTGACAAGACGTTCCCGATACATCTCAAATTCTTCTATTAGCTCTGCTAATTCTTGAGTCGATACTTGATTGGCGTTGGTGAGTTCTGTCGTTTCAGCCATATCTAGTCAGTTTCCTTAACGCATCTTAATTGAGCAATACTATTTTCTAATTGTCTCAGATTGTGTTCTTTTTGTTAATCAATCAACGAAAAATTATTTTGATTAACAAAATTATTAATTCTTAACATTTAATCAATCAGAAAAAGCAGTCCTTTTCTTGATAAAGTTAGCGTTAGGGTTATTTTCAAAAGACTAAATACCACGAATGGACAAACGTTTTTTCAACTTCTTTAATTTGACAGAAGATCAGGCGATCGCTTTATTACAAACTCCCCTGGATCAGTTAAAAGATCAAACAGATCGTTATGTCGCTGCGTCTCATTTGGTTAATTTTCCCACAGAACGTTCCATTAATGCCTTAATCGAAGCCATAGAAAACCCTGATCCGGCTCTCTACAATCGCATTGCCAGACGTAAAGCGCTCGAAACTTTAGGAAGACTTGAAGCAGCGGTTGCTCTTGAGACGATTCGCAGTTGTTTAAAAGATGAAGACTGTTATACCGTTGAAAATGCCGTTTGGGCCATTGGAGAAATTGGAACTGAAGATCAAGAAATTTTAGAAGAGATTACTCAAATCTTGACTCGTCCCGGTCAAAGTTATCGCGTTATCATCCAAACCTTAGCTAAACTCAATTATTACTCTGCCTTAGACCAGATTAAACCTTTTACTGAATCGGATGATCAACCCATTGCTAGTGCTGCAATTTCAGCCGTTTGTCGCTTCACTCAAGACTATAGCAAAATGGAGCAAGTGATCGCTTTTTTAACCCATGAAAGTGTGAATGCGAGACGAGCTTGTATTCAAGATTTAATTGATGCACAATATTATGATGCAATTCCACAAATTGCCTGTTGTCCTGTTTCTTTGGTGTTTCGTTTGCGGGGAATTCGCTTATTGGCAGCTACGGGGATTCCAACAGGTAAAATAACTTATGCTCAAATCCAACCCTTTCTTGATCAAGTGATTCAAGACCATCCCAAAAATCTTAACTTAGTTCATCAATACGATCAGCAACCTAGTTTAGAATTTGTGGTACGTGAGTTATATCATACGGATTTTGGTCGCTGTTATCTAGCTAGTAAAACTTTATTAGAAATTGACCCGCAGCAAGCAGCAGAAGCACTCCTGAAAACCTTTGAAGAAGAAGCGAATCATGATTACGGGGCCCATTATCATGTGGTCAAACTCTTAGGTTGGCTAAAGTATCAACCAGCTTATGATTTATTAGTAGAAGCATTACACAATAAAGCTCCTCAATTCCAAAAATCTCGTGGTGCCGCAGCACTAGCGTTAGCACATTTAGGGGATATACGTGCAATTCCTCTACTCAAAGAAGCATTTCAAACTAAGATTTTCGATCTCAAATATGCTTGCTTAATGGGATTGGAATTATTCGAGGATTTCAGTTGTCATGCGATCGCTGCGGATGATCCTGATGTATTAATTCGTGGAAAAGCGACTTATAAGACGAATCATTAAGGAACTAATAATTCTGAAACGCCAGCAATTCTATTTCACGATCGCTCATCAAACCTTGTGTAGAAACTACCATACTTAAACCAATATTGCTTCAATGCATGGTGAGGATTATATAAACTTGCTTTGGCTCTGTATAACATAACTTTTCGATGATTACCCATCCAAATATGTTTGATAGGTTCAACCGAAATTAAGGTTCCTCCTAGACTCCCAATACACTGTTCAAAGCGTTCAACGGCTGAATAGTCAAAACTTTCAAAAATGAAAAAGTTCCCTTCACAGACTAAATGACGACTCCTGATCCAAGTCTGCATCTTTTTGGAAGCAACCGGTGGAAGCATTTTTCTCCTCTTTAATCATGCTCATTGGCTATCTTGAGATAGATAATTGTTTCAACGGTAATTCGTGATAAAAACTTTCACGTTTTTCAAATTGCAACGGGCCGACTGCTGACCCCCAGATTTGTTCGTTTGTTTCGATATCCATACCCCGATCCCAACTAATAAACGTATTTTCTGTTAATTCAACTTCACTCACCAAATAAGTTTCATGACCTTTTCGATTAATAAAGCAACTATTTCCTTCCACTCCTCCTCGC
>JBCDDV010000284.1:0-4785 GCA_039180145.1 Cyanobacteria bacterium P01_G01_bin.49
TTGTAGACATCGCAGAAAAAACACAAGAAACCAACATTGTTTTAACGGGAGGTTGTTTCCAAAATAAATACTTAACCGAAAGAGCAATTATAAGATTAAGACAAGAAAACTTAACCCCATTTTGGCATCAAACTGTTCCTCCAAATGATGGTGGTATTGCGTTAGGACAAATCATGGCTGGAATTTACGAATCAATCAAAGCGTCAACTCAAAAATTACCTAGATTGGAAGAATAATAACCCTATGAAGAACTGTTATAGTAGTTGTGAGTAATATTAACAAGATGAGTCTCTAATTTTATGTTTGAGAACTGTCTAATTTGTACTGACTTCCAAGATGGCTTACACCGCTTAGTTGACTTTGTTCCCAACCTAG
Organism: Cyanobacteria bacterium P01_G01_bin.49; assembly: GCA_039180145.1. Classification (GTDB taxonomy): domain Bacteria; phylum Cyanobacteriota; class Cyanobacteriia; order Cyanobacteriales; family Microcystaceae; genus JBCDDV01. The sequence continues at coordinate 376 of JBCDDV010000284.1, forward strand.
CTAGCAATGGTCTGAAACGTCTGGTTTTTCTGCATACTATTTCTGCTTGGCAAGATGAGAAAGCCGCTACAATAGATGAAGAGAAAATTGCTGAAGCGAAAAAACGCTTGTCCCCTGCCTTAGAAAATATTCCCGATGGCATAGAAGTGCAAGTCGAGGTGCTTTCAGGAAAACCTAAAGACAGAATTTTGGCGTTAATCGATAAATATCATATTAATGTCGTTTTTACAGGAATGCCCATTCGCAACACCTTAGAAGCGCGAATTTTTGGTAGTCATACCCTAGAGTTGGCCCCTTCAACCCCGACTCCATTAATGATTTTACGTCCCCAATTAATTTCTACCTATACCCGTGAAGAATTAGCTTTGCGCTGTGAACATCTGTGGCGTTATTTATTAATTCCTTATAATGATGGTCAATCTGCCCAATATCTCATTGACAGGATAAAGCAGACTATCAAAAGTCAGCCCAACGATTCTGTTCAACAATGCTTACTCTTATGGATCATTGATGACGGAGGACGCACCCAAGAATTAAAAGACTATCATCTCCAAGAAGCGCAAGAGAAATTAGAAACAGTCAAAACAGAATTAGAAGCCCTCAACTTAACTGTTACCACAGAAGTGCGTCAAGGTAACCCTTTACAGGAAATTTTAGATGCTGCACTACACTATGACATTAGTGCGATCGCCGTTGCCTGTGACTATCGTAATAGTATTCTCGAATGGACAGCCCCTAGTTTAGCCAATGATGTCGTTAACCGTAGCTGGTTTCCTCTCTTATACTTCTCACCCAAAAAGTAATTAAAATTTAGAGTTATTACGGGATGTTGTATAAGCTGCTTGGAGTTTCTTGACAATTACAGGCTTAAGCTTTTCAAACTCTTGTTTTAACATTCGTTTGGCAACTTGGGGTTTGTCCCCTCGTAATAACTGACTTTTATTAGCCCATTCTAATAAATTATGACACTGTTTCGGGGCAATGTTTGTGGTTATGGCACGTTGGCAGTTTTTTCCCTTTTCTAAGGCATAAAATAAAATCCCATAAGATCCTAAGTCTCCTAATAAACGAGTCAACTGTTGACCCGATGAAGTTTTCAGATCCAGATAACAGGGAAGCCAGCGTGGCCCGTGTTCGCGATGATAGAGAACTGTCAGCCACAAAATCATGGGATGAGGACTGGTAATAAAGACAAATTGATTGTAGCGAATACTTGATAGTCGATTAACAATATCTTCTTCGTTAAGCATTACCCACAAACTGGCCAAGTCTCCTTGAGAGGTATGGATCGTATGAGGAAAGACAATCTTTTGTTGAGGTTTGTCTTCAGGCCAGACCATTTTCAGGCAAATATCACTTATCTTTGGGGAGGTTTTTTTGCTGACGGGTGTATTAGGAAGGGTTTTGATATCTTTGACCGCCACAGTTTCTCGTTGAGATTCAGTTTGAGAAGGTTCTAACTTGTCTAACTTCTGCAACAATTCACTAACAGTTTGTGGACGTTCATCAGGTTTTTTGGCAAGACATTGAAAGATCAAACTTTCTAAAGCTGATGACACATTGAATTTTCCTGGAATGGGCTTAGGTTTTGCGTAATGATGAGCTTCGTACCAAGCACCAAAAGACGAATTTTCCGGGAAAATGGGCATTTCTCCCGTAATCATTTCATACATCATCACACCCAAACTATAAATATCAGAGCGATTATCTAGTTCTTTCCCTTCAATTTGTTCAGGAGAACAGTAAGCCAAAGTCCCCATAAATGACTGAGTTTGCGCTTCTCCTGCTTGGACTAATTTGGCAATCCCAAAATCAAGAATTTTCACCAACTCTCCCAAAGCCGGGTCCTGAACGACTAAAATATTACTGGGTTTAATATCGCGGTGAACGATGGGACACATTTCCCCTTCAAACATAATCCCTTTGTGGGCGCATTCCATGCCGAAACAAATTTGTCGAGTGACTTTCAAAAATCTTGATAAAGATAAGGGACGAAATTTGATCACTTCACTAAGACTTTCTCCTTGGAGATATTCCATGACATAGAAGGGAATGTCTTTTTCATCAACCCCGTAGTCTCTGACACGGATAATATGATTACTTTTTTCACCTAATAAAGCAGACACGGTGGCTTCTCGCTCAAATCTTTCCCGCATTTTGCTGTTGAGTAACGCTTGGGACAAGAATTTGACGGCAACAGTTACACCCCCAAGTAATTTGTCTTCTGCGCGATACACTTGACCCATCGCACCACTACCAAGGACATCAGTTAGTTGATAACGATTAGCCAATAAACGGCGATGATGAGCATTTTTCATGGTGACTGAGGGACTCATAAACATTCACTAGGGGTTCAGTATAGTTAGTAATTCGATCTTAAAAAAATTGTTTAATAGTAAGAAAAGTATATTACAGTTGGCGTTTTAAGATGGCTTCCATGGTACTGGTAAGGTAGTGACCAGTTAAAATGCCACTAGAGAAATGATAAGTATCATCATTGAGACGATAAAAGGTTTCAAAACCACTCCTTCTTTGGCCATCCCCTAATACCCAGTAACGTTGAATAATAGAATCTGGGCCGATCCATCCTTCTCCTTCTACTTCGCCTAATAAGCTTTGTTGAAGGACATAAGTATATTGACGCTCTTCTCCATCAAGACGACCTCGATATTGAAATGATATTTTAGGGCGATCGCTACTCGGAAAAACCAGTTTGGTGACCATTGTAAACCAATTATCCTTGCTCCAAACAACAATTGTCCGACCTTTAACGGGATCGGGCATTTCATTTCGTTCTAGCCAATTTCCCTCTATTGTCCAGCGTTCAGCTTCCATTAAAAAGCGATGAGACAAAATACCACTCCTTAATCTCTTAACAATTTTGATTGAGATCCTCTAGAGAAAGGGTACACTGAGGTTTCTCTAATCTAAGATTTCCCTAAAATGGCAGAAAACTAACAGTTCCCTAAGAAACTGTTTGTTAAAACCATTTTTCCCTTAATTTCTTGCCCTAACCAAGGAGTATTTGTTCCTAAAGATTTTAGAGTTGATGGCGTAATTTTCCAGCTTTCTTGAGGATCAAAAATCATCGATTCTAGAGGGTTTCCTGGTTTTAAGGAAGGTAAGCTTTGTCCTAAACATTTTCGCGGGTTACTACTTAATGCTTTCCATAATTGCAATTCTGACCATTGACCTTTTTCGACAAATGCTTGCCATAATATAGGAAATGCTAATTGTAAGCCAATCGCCCCTGGTGGAGCTTCTGCAAAGGGAACGGTTTTTTCTTCATAAGTATAAGCATGATGATCAATGGCGATCGCATCAATGATCCCTTGAGAAATGCCCTCAATCAATGCTAGACGATCTTCTGGGTTTCCTAGGGGGGGATCGAGGCGTAAACTAGGATGATAGCTGGCGATCGCTTCACTGTCCAATAATAGGTGCATCCAAGTGGTACTCGCAGTGATCGGAATGCCTCTTGCTTTTCCCCAGGCGATCAATTCTACGGCACGACGGGTAGAAATTCTCATTAGATGCACAGGGGTTTGGGTTGCGGCTACCATTTCTAGGATGGTTGCCACTGCGGTTGTTTCTGTGATTGCAGGATTTCCTGGAAGTCCATAATTAATGGAGGTGTATCCTTCTCGCATTACACCATTACCTTTGAGAGAAGGGTATTCTGCCACCATAGCAATGGGTTTTTTGAGGGGTTTCAAGTATTCCAAAAGTCGCCTTAATAACCCTAAATTCTCTATTCCTTGATTATCAGTAAAGCCGATCACTCCTGCCGTTGCTAATTCTGCTAATTCTGTCATTTGTTGTCCCTTTCTTTTCAGAGTGAGACTTCCCCAAAAGTCGAGTTTAACTGATGGTTGCATTTGGTTGCCTTGCTGTTGTAAATGAGATAGGGTGGCTAAATTATCGATAGGGGGGTCAGTTTGGGGTAAAATTGCCATGCGGGTAAATCCTCCGGCGATCGCCGACTGGATCAGAGTATCCAAGGTTTCTCTCTCTTCGTGTCCAGGTTCCCCACTGTAGCTGTACATATCCATTAACCCTGGCCCAAGAATTAAGCCTTTTCCTTCAATAATTTCTGTTTCTGAGGGGATAGTATCAAGATGAGCTTCTATCGCTTGGATAATTCCGTTGACGATTAAAATATCTTTGATACTGTTGCTATTTGCAACGGGATCGATTACTCGAATTTGCCGAATAAGGGTAGGAGAAGAAGTTATTATCATGAAATCAGGCGTTTTTTCGGCGCGGTCTTACTTCGCAAGCGCGAAAGCAATGCACATAAATTAGAAGTTATTAGGTTTAGTTAACAAAATATCGAGAATCAATGACTCCTAATTTTTAATTGACTGTTGGTGATTATATCAAGTTTTTGAACGCACAAGATAATTGAAA
>JBCDDV010000285.1:0-4771 GCA_039180145.1 Cyanobacteria bacterium P01_G01_bin.49
AGATATTAATATTAAAGCCGACCAGTCCTATTTTATGCAAGCTGTTACAACATTGATCGATACTGGTATTGGTTTCGCTCAAAGGGGAACTATTCTCATTTCAACGCAACTGAATTCATGTCAAAATGCTGCTGAAATTATTATAAATATTCCCTGTTCAATCGATCATTGGCAGGGAGAGACATCAGAATTAGAGCTATCTAACCTAAACCTAACTACCTTCAAAAAATGGAGTTCTACTTTAGAAATATCTCCTAGTATGAAATTAGTCCTTTCTCAAATCTTATTAGAAAAAATGAAAGGACAATTAACCTTATCTGATAGTTCCCCAGAGAATGCACCAAAAACCCTTACACAGTTACAGTTTCTAATTCCTCTAGCAACAACTCTAGAGAACCATCTGCTAATGAGAGAGTGTTGATTTCATAGCTATTTTGTAATACCATTGTGGTTGATTGATTCTCTTGAAAGCCAATGCGTTCGTAGAATTTTTGCTGATAGGTTGTCATTAGATAAACTCGTTCCACCCGACTCATCAAAGGGTGACTCAAAGCTGTTTCTACTAATTTACGACCTAATCCTAATCTTTGATAGTTTTTATCAATGACTACATCCCAAATAGTTCCTCGATAGACTCCATCAGATGTTCCTCGACAAAAACCGATCATCTTGTCTTTATCCCAAACAGTAACCACCGGATTACTATGGGAAATAGCAACTTCTAAATCTTCAATTGTTCTCCCTCTTGCCCAAAATGCCTCTTGATTAAATAAGGCTTGAAGTTGCCATAAGTCAACTTTTGACTTTTGAGAACAAAACTGAATATGACGACAATCCATTGTAATTAGTTCCTAAGAAGTTTACCCTGGTTAATCATGAAGCGAACTAGTTTAATAAACGCGAAAAATCATAGGAAACAGTTGTGCTAGTGATACTAACTTTTTCTAAGTTGAACTATAAGTATTGTAGCGAATTTGACAGAAAAATCAATCACCCAGTTGGCATATTTATCCCTATTTCTTGACATTTACGGAACATCCCAGATGTATTTGGTGTCACTCTTGATGGTGATATTAATGGCAGATTCTCGGCAATTCACCGGGTTTTTCCCTGATTAACTCCGTGGAAAATGCTAACTTTTGTAAGCTGATGGTTGCTTAATAAGGACATTTTCGCCAAGATAAAATGTGCCAAGATTAGCGATATTTAGTATCATCAAAGCGAAAACATCACCACATCACTGGATATTATAGGTTTTGATAAGAATATGTTGACATTGCCTTCCCCGATGACATCCCTAAAACTATTACCACCGTCAGCTTGTGGAGAATACTATTGTCGTGTTTCATTAAACCTTTATAGTTCTTCGACTGGGAAGGAATTAGCAACTCAAGTTAAGAAGGGAAGGCATCTTAAACTATTATTGACAACTGCGACAGAGAACGCTATCCAAGTTCAATTGTGTGAAGAAGGTTATACTGCTTGGTTACAATTAACGGATATCAATGCCTTAGAACCTGCGCCTAGCCCCTATCAACCCATCTTAATATCTCGTGGTGAAATTGAAAGTCGTCTTCCCCAAATTATTGCCTTTATGAAAGCAGCTATGAATCATGCTAATTATTATCTATGGGGAGGTACAGTAGGGCCAAATTATGATTGTTCGGGATTAATACAAGCAGCATTTGCAACATCAGAAATCTGGTTACCGAGAGATTCTTATCAGCAAGAAGCTTTTACTCAAAGAATTAGCCAAAGAGAATTGTTGCCAGGAGATTTAATCTTTTTTGGGACACAACGAGTTGATCATGTTGCTCTTTATTTGGGAGAAAAATATTATATTCATAGTTCTGGTCAAGCAATTGGTAGAAATAAGATTGCCATTGATACTTTATCCAATGAAGGAGATGCAGTTAGTCGAGGATACTATGAAAAATTGTGGAGTGTTGGACGAGTGACAAAAAGTTACTGTCCTTCGAGAAGTCAGAAGTTGTTTTAACGCAATTGCGCAGAAGTTTGGAGTTTGGACAGTAATTCTCCTACACAAATAACAATACCCCATCCTAAAGAAGAATGGGGTATTTCACTAAATTTAGCCGAAGTTTTAATAAGATTACTAATAATAATTATTGCTTTGCTCCCCTGTTGTCATCGGAAAACAACTCCATTGTACTTTTCCCAGACTATCTACATAAAGAACCAGACTACTAACTATTGCGAAGTAAAAAATCAGCAACAAAGGTTCCGGCTAAGATTAAAGAAAGGGATATAAGTTCCATGGGGTTTCTCCTGATTAACTAATGATTGGGATGATAGACTTGCCCTGTTTTTTTAGCAACGTAGGCATCACCTATATACATACTTTACGGAAATCCCTGTCTCCGTACTTCCTCCAGGTAGCTCACCCATTTGGGTTAATTGAAATTGTGTCCCCTGTCTCTGGGTAAATAAAGTTTGTCTTAGAGAAACTAAAAATTGCCCTTGACCCTCACGTAACGTCAGGTTCTAGGATAAATTCATCAACCGCAATTCTCTAATAAGTAGGAGCAAAAGCTCAAGATGTCTGAACTCATGAAGATTGGGGAGCTAGCCAGACAAACAGGACTTTCAATTCGTACGTTGCACTATTACGACGAAATTGGGTTACTTTCACCTTCCCATCGAACTGAAGTCGGATATCGACTCTATAGTAACCAAGATATCATGCGATTGCAGCAGATTGTATCTTTGCGACAGCTTGGCTTTTCTCTCAAGGAGATCAGTCAGCTTTTGGAAAACCCTGATTGCTCCTTTCAACAGACTATTGATCTGCATAGAGCAAGAATAGAAGAACAAATGATTTTATCACGTACACTGCTTGATCGCCTCAATGTGATTTCTAGGGAGTTGCAAACCACGAAATCAGTTGCGGTTGATAATCTAATTCAAGTAATGGAGACAATTTCTATGTCTAAACAACAATACTTTACCCCAGAACAGCAAGAAATTCTTGAAGAAAGATTTCGTCAAGCAGAGGCAGAGTGGCAAGAGATACTGACCCAAGTACATACAGAGATGGTCAAAGGAACAGACTTAAACAGTCCTATTGTACAAGGGCTAGTTAGGCGTTGGCAGGCAGTCATGAAATTTCTGATTTGTGGAGACGAGCAAATTTACGATTCCCTGGTGAAAATGTATCAACAAGAGGAGGTAGAGGCTGCTAGTTGGGGAGCAATGGATGCTGCTACATTTGAATATCTTCTCAAGGCAACTTCATTTCTTTCCCTTGGCGAAGATATGGATATAGTTCTATCGGATAAAAACTATACAACCGACGCAATTCAAGTAATTCGTCTAGGAATAGAGGCAATTAACCAGTTAAACTTTGACTTTTTTGGGACAGAAGGTATGCTCCTGGGATTTTTGGCAGAAGATACTTGCGTTGCCTCACAAGTTCTGAAGTCTATGGGGGTATCTTTTGAAGTTGTACAGCATCAAATTGTGCAAATACTTGGTAAGCGTCTTGCTTCCCCTCTTGGAGTGGCTGTTCCCAAAAGAATTCCTTTTGTTCCTAGAGCCAAAAGAGTCCTTGAGCTTGCTCGTCAACAAGTAAATAAATCAGGTCAAAAGCGGATCAATTCAGAATACTTGCTACTCGGTATTTTAAAAGAAACACAGGAGAGTAAAGAAGCTGAAGAAACTGTCGGAGTTGCCGCTTGTATCCTGCAAGAGAGTTTAGGCATAGATTTAGTAAAGCTTGAGCAACAGCTTAGGTTAGCAATGTCTTAATAATCATTAGTTTTGGGTTCGCTTGGCAATTTTTTTGAATTAAACGAGTATGCTTCAAATTCCTCGTTATGTCGCAGCTTATTGAATGAAGACTATCCCTGCTGACCCAGTCTTTAATTGTTTAGAATGAAAATATACTGTTACTGCTGGTCAATATCTATGTTAGAAGACAAACAGAAGCGAATAGTCATGGCACCCCAGCCAGCATTCAGTTCATCATCTTCCTTACCAGCTAATCGTGTTATTAGTGTTGAACTAGAAAATGATGAAGATGTCGCGTGGATATGGATGTCGTTGCCTGATAGAGCTAGGTACGTTAGTGGCTATACCATTCTCAAAAGAAATTAGAGGCAATGAGTTCTTAACATCAAAATTTTGTATTAACAGGCTTGAAAGAAAGCGGTTAACTTGAAATCAGTAAGGTCATAACTATCCTCCATTTTCGCTAATTTCAGTCTAGTTCGTTTTGATTTTTTTAAACTATTGAAGCTTACAGTAATGAAACCAATACCAACAGTTAAAAGCACTTCTAAGTTCTTCCGAACAATTCGCATCTTCCATACGATTTTGAACCCGCTAAATTTTCTAGAAAGGCGTATTCGGAAATATGGAGATTTTTATCAAGTTACTTTCAAAACTGCTCCCCCAACTCTGATGACGAGCAATCCAAAAGCGATTGAAGATATTTTAACTGCCTCTCCTGACCAGTTTGAAGTCGGTAAAGCTAATAAAGGATTAACCTTTTTAGTCGGTGATAATTCTTTACTTTTATTAGATGGGAAAGTCCATCAAAATCGCCGACGTTTATTAATGCCTCCTTTTCACGGTGAATCTTTGCAAAGATGTAGTCAGCAAATTATTGAAATCACTAAAAAAGTAAGCGATCGCTGGCAACCTAATGACTCTTTTAGAGTCCGCGCCGTGATGCAAGAAATCACCATGCGAGTTATTTTAACTGTCGTATTTGGCATTGATTCAGGGACAAGATCTGAGCGTTTACGGG
>JBCDDV010000286.1:0-4746 GCA_039180145.1 Cyanobacteria bacterium P01_G01_bin.49
CGACTATTGCTTGGGCTTTTTCTAAGGTTTCTGCTTCAAGCATTAAAACCGCGCCACTCATATCTGCGATGTAGTGAATTGATCGCAGAGTTTCCGATGGCAAAAGAGAACATTTTAAAATTTGAGATTCTGCCACTGAAACCTTATAGGGGGTTAGAAACATTGTTTGCTAAATAAAACCAGCTTTTTTCAAGTAATAATTACTATATGCAGAGATTATCATGATAAAAACTGTTCGTTTCTATGAATTTGGTGATGCTGATGTGCTTAAGCTTGATGACTTGCCTTTAACTGAACCAGGAAAAGGAGAAATACGCCTTAAAGTCAAAGCAATTGGTTTAAATCGTGCCGAGGTAGCATTTCGAGAAAGACAGTATATTGAGAATGCCGAAAATTTTCCCGCAATTCTCGGTTATGAAGCTTCTGGAATTATTGATGCTGTCGGTGAAGGAGTCACTGAATTTCAAATAGGCGATCGCGTTTCGACGATTCCTGGTTTTTCGATAAAAGAATATGGCGTTTATGGAGAAAGTGCCATTGTTCCTGCTGCTATGGCGGCAAAATATCCTGAAAAATTGTCACCCCAAGAAGGAACAGCGATTTGGATGCAATATATCACCGCTTATGGGGCGTTAGTCGAATATGGACAAATCAAATCAGGTGATTTTGTGCTAATTTCGTCCGCTAGTAGCAGTGTGGGTAGTGCAGCAATTCAGATAACTAAAGCCGCAGGTGCAACGGCGATCGCTACTACCAGGGGAGAAAGTAAAAAACAAACGCTACTCAATAACGGTGCAGATTATGTCATCGTTACTAATCATGAAGATTTACCGACTAGAGTAATGGAAATTACCAACGGACAAGGAGCAAATCTAATTTTCGATCCTGTAGCTGGCTCTTTTCTGGAAACCCTAGCCAATACAGCAGCACGAGGCGCAACCATCATTGAGTATGGCGCATTAAGTTCGGAAATGACACCTTTTCCTCTATTTCCTGCACTGCAAAAAGGATTAAAGATACAAGGTTATACTTTGTTTGAAATTGCTGACGATCCTGTCAAGTTAGAAAAGGCCAAACAATATATCTACGATGGTTTAGAATCTGGCAAACTCATCCCAATACTTGATCGCAGCTTCCCTTTAGAACAGATTTCAGAAGCTCATCGCTACATGGAATCAAATCAGCAACAAGGTAAAATCGTTGTCATCGTTAACTAGCAAAAATAACTAAAAATGAATAAACCTGTTTGTGTTGTTGTAGGAGTAGGAGAGGGAAACGGTGCCGCTTTTTCACGCAAGTTTGCCTCAAACGGTTATCGTGTCGCCATGCTAGCTAGAAATATCGATTATCTGCAAAAACTAGCTCAAGAAATCCCACATTCTCAAGCCTATCAATATGATGTCACAGAAATAGACCGAGCAGTAGAAATATTCGGCCGTATAGAGTCGGAAATGGGCGCAATATCTGTTCTCGTTTACAATGCGGGTGCTGGGGCCTTTGCTAATCTTGATGATGCCACCGTTGACTCTTTCCAACGTGCTTGGGAAGTTAATGCAAGGGGTTTGTTTGTGGTAGCAAAACAAGTTATTTCCCAGATGAGAAAATTAAAGAGGGGAAACATTGTGATTACTGGCGCAACAGCTTCTATTAAAGGCGGTGCTAATTTTACGCCTTTTGCTGCTGCTAAAGCTGCTCAACGCAGTCTGGCTCAATCAATGGCACGCTATTTAGACCCAGAAAAAATTCACGTTTCTTATATTATTGTCGATGGCGTTATTAATTTAGAACGCACCCGCCAAGCAATGCCTGATAAATCAGACGATTACTTTATGAGTCCTGATGATATTGCTGAATCAGTATTCTTTTTGACCCAGCAACCGCCTTCTGCTTGGACTTTTGAGTTGGATTTACGACCTTTTGGTGAAAAATGGTAAGAAAAACTTATCTAAAAGATTCACAATCATTGTAGTCAAGGTACTTTCTATCTCAAAAATCAAAAAATATTAAAATATCAAAAGGTGCTTATGACCTCACAAACTAATCTATTTTCACCCATTAAGTTAGGTAACCAGACGCTATCCAATCGGATCGTAATGGCACCGATGACTCGCTTGCGTGCTAAAGGGACGATTCCTACCAAATTAATGGCTGCTTATTACGCTCAAAGAGCTTCTTCTGGGCTAATGGTGAGCGAATGTACGATGGTTTCTCCTTTGAGTAACGGTTATATGAACTGTCCTGGTATTTATTCCGCAGAACAGGTTGAAGGCTGGAAATTAGTCACTAAAGCGGTACATGACAAAGGCGGTAAGATTTTTCTGCAACTGTGGCATAGTGGTAGAGTTTCCCATCCTTCTTTGCTCGATGGAGAATTACCAATTGCCCCTAGTGCGATCGCTGGTACGGGATCGCTGCATACACCCCAGGGTAAAGTCAAGCTAGAAACTCCCCGTCCTTTAGAAACAGATGAGATTGGTGAAATTGTCGAACAATTTCGTCAGGGAGCAAGAAACGCCAAAGAAGCTGGTTTTGATGGCGTAGAATTACATGGTGCATTCGGTTATTTAATCGATCAGTTTTTGCAAGATGTTTCTAATCAACGTACTGATAGGTATGGTGGTTCGATTGCCAACCGAACACGCTTTTTACTTGGGATAGTAACCGCTATTGTCGAAGTATGGGGAGATAACCGCGTTGGCATTAAATTATCTCCTAGCAATACTTTCTACGGAATGGGAGATTCTAATGCTCAGGCGACTTTTGGTTATGTAATTAATACTTTAAATGATTTTAATTTGGCTTACATCCATCTAATGGAACCCAATGAGATGGATTTAGAAAACGCTGATGTAATTAATCCTGTGCTGCCAGTATTTGCACCAATATACAAAGGAACGATTATTACTAACGGTGGTTACGACAAACAAAGTGGGAACGAGGTTTTAGCGAAACAAGAAGCTGAGTTAGTGTCCTATGGCAAACTGTATCTGGCTAATCCCGATTTGGTAAAACGCTTCCAACTTGATGCCGAATTAAACGAACCAAATCCTAAAACCTTTTATGGGTATGGTGATGACGAGCAGGCAGAAGTTGGCTATACCGATTATCCCTTTCTCAAATAAGAATTTAAAAGCGTTTTGCAGCTTAACCGAGTAGTATTGAGTGGTAATGTGGGGTAATCGCTCGGTATTCTGTGGGCGGAACAAAAACTACGCTTTAGAGAAGTTGGCAGTTGTCAGCATCTTTAAATTGGCTTCAACTCTACAAATGAAATAACCTCAAGTAAGCAGGAATTATTGAAGATGCCTAAAGTCGCCATTGATAACGAAGTAATTACAGTGATTGTCATTTTCTCAGTCGAACCAGAACGTCAACAAGAGCTAGTAAACGTGATCGCCCAATTTCTGGAAACAGTTAAGCAGCAACCTGGTTTTGTCTCTGCTAGTATCCATAAGAGTCTTGATGGGGTGAAAGTGGTTAACTACGCACAGTGGCAAAGTTTAGGAGACTATCAAAGTTTTGTTGCCGACACAGCCGTACAAGCAAAAGCTAGCAAACTCAGAGAATTTAATTCTCCTGATATTAATATCTACGAGGTTGCGATTTCTGAGTCTAAAATTGGCACGCCTAAAATTGTTCCAGGAGAATATATCACTCATTTTGCCGAGTTTCGCCTGAAGCCAGAAAACCAATCGCAAATGATGATTTTAGCTCAAGAAAATATTGGCAAAGCGATAAAGCTAAACGGATTAATTTCAGCGAACTTTCATCGTAGCCTTGATGGAACTAGAGTCATTAATTATGGACAATGGCGCGATCGCCAAACCATAGAAAATCTCAAGCAACAGCCGGGTTTTGGCGCAGAGTCTCCTTATTGGGAAGGGGTGGCAGAAAACGAACATCATCTCTATGAAGTTGTACTTACCGAACCAATAGATTGAAAAGCGATCGCCTTTGTAGTTTCCAATGATGCAGATCTTATGTGTACCTCATAAGTCCAAGAAATTCTAGAAATATGGCTTCTACTCGTCACCCTCCCACTAACGATACAACAGAATTAGCCAAAGAACGTAATCGTGCTGCGGCCGAAAGAACCTTAACGAGTTGGATTCAAAATTGCTTGACAATTATTGGTTTTGGCATTGCTTTTGACCGCATCTTGACAGCCGTAAATCAACGTTTCCCTCAGAATAGTTCTAGCATGAACCAGCAGTTGACACACGCCATTGGCTTAGGGGCGATCGCTTTAGGAATTCTCTTACTTTTGAGCGTAATTACTGTTTACCTGGTAGAAATCAGAACTTTAGACCGAGAAGACCATTTAATCGGGCCACTATCGGTCTTTAATGAGGGTATTCTGGTTGGGGCAATCATTATCTTTGGGGCAATCGCACTATTCGCTATTTTTTTTGTATTTTCATAGTCAAGGTAGTAGTCTAAACTCCAGTCATGAGAGCGCCAAGATTCTTGGGACTGAAATAGGACTAAAAAACGAGCAAAATTCATCGGATATTAAAAGGAATCAACAGTAATACAAAAAGACTAAAAAGGCTGCAAGCCTGATGAGAAGTCGCATAGAGAATATAAATAAAGACTCTGAAGATGGCTCAAGGGTGATTTGAACACCCGACCTTGGGCTTATGAGTCCCCTGCTCTAACCAACTGAGCTACTGAGCCAGAATTTTTAGACCTTTTCTAGTGTATAGCAAAACTAACAAAAAGGCTAACTTTAAAAAAAGATCAGAG
>JBCDDV010000287.1:0-4728 GCA_039180145.1 Cyanobacteria bacterium P01_G01_bin.49
GGCCGGTGCTAGCGATGCTCATATTACCATTACAGGAAATTTGTTTATATTACTCAGAAATCATCTACGGGAAAAAGGATGTCGAGTTTACATAGCAGATATGAAAGCAAGAATTGAAACTCGTAATATTTTTTATTATCCTGATATTCTAGTAACTTGTGATGCTAGGGATCGGGAGTTTAATTATTTTAAAAAGTATCCTTGTGTAATTATCGAAGTTTTGTCTGAAGGAACAGAAGCATTTGATAGAGGGGATAAGTTTGCTGATTATCGAGAATTAGAAACGTTACGAGAATATGTTTTAATTAGTCAATATCGTCAACGGGTTGATTGTTTTCGATGCAATGAATCAGGACAATGGGTATTATTTAGTTATCAAGAAACCGATGAATTGGAGTTAGAAGCAATAAACTTTTCTTGTCAGGTTAAAGCATTATATGAAGATGTAGAGTTCCCTAATATATAAACGGTAAATCAGAGAATTCAGTTGAGTCAGATCTATTTCTTCTTTTGCTTCTCCTCATACTCGACGCTCGGTAGTTCATCAGTATCTTCCATATCTAGTGTCTTTAGATTAATATTAGAGATCCAAACGCTATATGTAGGGTTTGCTGGAATTAAAGTGATAGGAGAAAAAAGCATGAACCATCGACAAGAATGGTTAAATAGTTGTGTGGATGAGCAACTAATTAATCTTAACGTCACTGCTTTGCAAGGGACTTCTCCTTCAGATTATCTATTGTATTCTGAAACACTGCCAAGACGAAATGATGGCAGAATAAATGATACTCTTTTGAAACGTTATGAACACACTGAACAAGGGGGTTGGTGGTGTTCTGGTATTGATGTCATGACAGGAAAAAATGACCTATGGGGATGTTTTAAACCAAATCAACCTCGCCTTAGTTACGATGATCACAGGCCCATTAAATATGAACATCCTCCCCAAACACCTACAGGCATTTTTGCCTTAAAAGTGCCTTTGCACCTATGGGAACAACTAGCACAACGATATCAAATTGATTTTACCCCAGAACTTATTGATGAGACACAATTAGATTTAGGATTTTGGCAATGGATAATTGATCATCCTTCTATTCCTCTTTGTATTACAGAAGGTGCAAAAAAGGCAGGGGCATTATTGACAGCAGGACATGTGGCGATCGCGCTTCCTGGAATTAATAATGGTTATCGCACCCCAAAAGATCAAAATGGTCAGCGTATTGGTAAGTCTCATCTTATTCCCCAATTACAAAAGTTAGCCACTCCTGGACGAGACATTTATCTTACTTTTGACCAAGATAGTAAACCGAATACTATTAAAGCGGTTAATGCTGCTATCAAAAAACTTGGATATTTATTGACCCAAGTAGGTTGTCACGTTAAGGTAATTAATTGGGATTCAGATCAGGGAAAAGGCGTTGATGATTTTATTATTAATCAAGGACAACAAGCGTTTAATCAAGTTTATCAAAAAGCTTTATCTTTAGAAATTTGGAAAGCTGAGGAATTAACCCAGTTAACCTATTCCCCTAATCTAGAATTAAATACCCCTTATCTTCCCTATATTTCTATTCCTAATAATACTAGATTAGTGGGAATTAAATCTGCTATTGGAACGGGAAAAACAAAGTTATTAGAAGGAATTGTTCAACAAGCGATCAACCAGCAACAGAAAGTTTTAGTGATTGGACATCGCATTAAATTGGTTGAGCAGTTATGTCAACGATTTGGACTACCTTATATTACAGATATTAAAGATAATGATATTAATCAAGCATTAGGTTATGGATTATGTATTGATTCTTTGCATGAGAATTCTCAAGCAAATTTTAAGGTAGAAGATTGGCAAGATGCATTAATTATTATTGATGAAGTAGAACAAGTTATTTGGCATGGATTAAATTCAGAAACTTGTACTCATAATCGTGTCTCTATTTTGAAATCTTTGAAGACTTTAATGCAAACTGTTTTAGGAGGAAGTGGTAAGGTTTTGATTGCTGATGCTGATTTAAGCAATATTTCTCTAGATTATTTGATTACTCTATCAGGAATTCCCCTAGCACCTTTCATTATCCAAAATTATTGGAAATCTACTCATCAAGAAACTTGGACAGCTTATAATTATCCAGAAACTACACCAAAAAGTCTTATTAAAGATTTAGTCGAACATATTCGTCAAGGAGGTAAACCATTTGTTTGTTTGTCTGCTCAAAAAACAGCCAGTAAATGGGGAACTCAAACTTTAGAATTATATTTAAAAAATCAATTTCCTGATGCTAAAATTCTTCGCATTGATTCTGAGTCACTAGCCGATCCGAGTCATGCTGCTCATCAGTGTATTAGTCATTTGAATGATATCTTAATTAACTATGATATCGTCTTAACTAGTCCTTCTATCGAAACAGGAGTTAGTATTGATATAAAAGGTCACTTTACCTCTGTTTGGTGTGTAGCTCAAGGGATACAAACTGCCACGTCAGTGTATCAATCTTTAGGGAGAGTTAGAGATAATATCCCTCGATATCTTTGGTTAGCATCCTATGGATTTAATCGAGTTGGCAATGGCTCAACTTCTATTCCTAATCTTTTGACTTCTAAACAACGTTTGACGAACCTCAATATTCGGTTACTACAACAATCAGATTTAGAATATTTAGATGATTTAGACACAGGATTTCAAGCAGAATCTTTATTATGTTGGGTAAAAATGTCAGTGCGAGTTAATGCCTATATGGTTAACTATAGAGAAGCTATTTTAGGTATTATTCGAGCAAAAAATCATCTAATTAAACCTCCTGAAAAAAAAATTAGATCTTGTACCGAAATTAAAACAAATTCTCGCAATCAACTACTAGAAAAAATTGATGAAGTGCGAGAGCAAAACTACAAGACTGAATGCGAGGCAATTTCTCAAATAATTGATTTGAATGATGCTCAATATCAAAGTCTCAAAAGACATTTAGTTAAAACAACACAAGAACGTTATAAGATAAAAAAGTATGATTTGCAACAGCGTTATTGTATTCCAGTAACTCCTCAATTGGTTGCCTTGGATAATGATGGTTGGTATCAAAAAATTCGCTTACATTACTTCTTAACAATTGGACGTAATTATTTAGCTGACCGAGATACAATTGCTGCTCACAAACTCATTAAAAAAGGAGAAGGAGGTGTCTTTTTACCTGATTTTAATGGGTGTCAATTAGGTGCAATTATTGGCACAATGGAAGTGTTAGGTGTTCCTATTTTATTGAGGAATATTGAACGAAAACTAATTAATTGTGATCAAGACTTAATTAATATGGCAAAAATTGCCATTAAAAATCGACGAGATATTAAGACAATTATGGGAATCGGTATTGCCAAAAATGCCAGTCCGATCACCATTATTAGACGATTGTTAGATAAAATTGGCTATGGATTAAGTTGTATTGGAACCCGAAAAATAAATCAAAAGCGCCTTCGTGTTTATCAGGTTATTACTCCAGATGATAATAGAGAGAGAGTCTTTCAAAAATGGTTATTAAGAGATCAAAAATCCCCAGGTAGTTCTGAACCTTGGTTTGAAGAATATCTAATACCAAAATTACAATCTCAACCTGCTTTAAAAATATCCAATCATATCCAATTAAGTTTAAATTTTTCTGAATCAATAGATGAAAAATCATAAACAATAATTCCAGTCATGGAAGAGTTGCATTTTCTGTATTATTAAGAGATAGGCGATCGCCTCGCAACAGTTTCAGTAATAGAATAGTTGCATACTTCAACTTATCCTGGTAAAAAAAATCAAGCAGCGATCGCTCATAAAAATAAACCATCTGGTATTTATTAACTGATAGAATTGGAAATAGTATTGATTATTTTTAAATCATGATTACGACACAACCTAAATTTACAACTGATACTTGGGTGAAAATTTCTTGGGAAAACTATCTACAACTCTGTGACGATCCAGCCTATGAAAAAGCTAAATTTTATTACTACAACCAACAAGCAAGAATCGAAATGACACCTTTAGGAAACGATCACGCCAGTGATCACGCTATTATTACTCATACTATTTATCTTTATGCGGGTTTACGAAATATTGCTTTAAACGGGAAAGATTGCTGTAGTTATCGTAAAATGGGGGTTAGAGAAGCACAACCTGATTTATCTTTTTATGTGGGAGATAATGTTAATGCTATTTCCTATGGCACTTCTATTGTTGATTTAGATAATTATCCACCCCCAAATTTAGTGATTGAAGTGGCGAATACTTCTTTAGCAGATGATCAAGGTGCAAAACGTCTTTTATATGAAGATTTAGGAGTCCAAGAATATTGGATAGTTGATGTAAAAAGTGTGAATATTATTGCATTTACAATAGAAAAAAAAGGAAGTAGACGCATTACTCAGTCCCAAGTTTTACCTGACTTAGAAATTAGTGTATTAGTCCAAGCTTTGCAAAAAAGTAGAGAAAGTAATCATTCTGAAGTTAGTCGATGGTTACTGCAACAATTTCAATCACCACAAAAATAGAGAACAGATAAATACTTGAACAGTAATAATAAATTAATGAATTCAAGGACATGATAGACAATATTAATGAGTGAAAAAGATAAATACAGTTTAAATAATTTGCTCTCGATATGTTTGATTTTAACTTTACTTTTATTGCATCGTAAAAAAACTTCTACAATAAAAGCTTATAAACAGTAGTAGATAGCGATCACGTACTAA
>JBCDDV010000288.1:0-4719 GCA_039180145.1 Cyanobacteria bacterium P01_G01_bin.49
AAAAATTTTAAATATTTTATTTTTTATTTCTTAAACATTAGTTTTGATTATATTAAAACTGCTCTATTGCCTGTAATAACTTTTCACAAACCCCTGTTAAAAAATCTAAGTCGATAGTGTCTAGCGTATTACTTGGTTGATGATAGTTTGGGTTGCGTAAGTTGGCTGTATCTGTCACCATAATTGTCTGATATTTATTATCCTAAAAATTAGAAGATAGTTTACTTTGTGAAGACAAAATCCCTAACAATTAGAGACTTGGCAGATATCAAACTTCAATCGATAAAAGCACAATATAATGTATTTGTTGGTTCAATGGAAAAAAAGCCATGCTTACTCTAGCAAAATGGTCAGTAGAAGATTATCATGCCATGATTGAAGTCGGTATTTTAAGCGATCGCTGTGTGGAATTATTAGCAGGAGAAATCATAGAAATGTCCCCAGAAGGACCCTTACACACCTACACAGTGACAGAGAGTGTTAAATATTTGCGCTCAGTATTAGACGGTTTTGCAGAAGTTAGAGAAGCTCACCCTATCACTTTATCAAACTCAGAACCAGAACCAGATTTAACAATTGTTAAATTACCCAATTCTCGTTATAAAACTCGGCATCCTGATCCTGAAGACATTTATTGGTTAATTGAAATAGCAAATACTACCCTTACCAGAGATTTAACCCTGAAGCACAGAATTTATGCACAAAATAATATCAAAGAATATTGGGTAGTTGACCTAAAAAAACAACAAATTACTATTTTTCGAGAACCTATGGGTGAATTTTATCAGCAGCAACAAGTTTATACTCAAGGGGCAATTTCTCCTTTAGAATTTCCGGATCTTCAGATTTCAGTTCATACAATCCTACAGGGATAAAAGTTATAATCATCAGGGGAAAGTTTTTAAGAATTCTGAAGCAGTTAACAAAGCACTTCGAGCTATTTTATCAGCTATTACTCCACTATGAATCATAAAGGTTGCTGTTTAGGAATACCAACGGCACGAGGAAATTGATAATAAGTTTCTGCTACTTTTTTAACATAAATAAAATGACGAATACTTTGAGTTAATGGGGTTTTCAATTTCTTCACGGCAATAATTTCTCCCCCTAACTTTTTTAAGACTGCTTTTAAGTTAAATTCTTCTTCTGTTTGCCAATTCCCACGATAAAGAATGCCAAGTCCTCCCATTTTCAGAAACGGTAAAACATATTCAGCACAAACAGAAGGTTCTCCGACTGCACGAATTAAGGCAAGATCATATACTTCTCGATGATCTGGTAAATGTGCTATTTCTTCTGATCTACCAATTAATGTTCGAGAATTGTGCAATTGTAATGCATCTAAAAACAAATCAATTACCTTAATTTTCTTGCGGGTAGCATCTAATAATGTTAGCTGCCAATGAGGAAATATGATACCAATAGGAAGACCAGGAAAACCTGCCCCTGTTCCAATGTCAATAACTTGTAATGAATCCTCGTAAGATAAAAAATCTAAATTAATTACCCCGGCTAAAGAATCCCAAAGGTGTTTTTCCCAAAAGTCCTGCGGTTCGATGATACGAGTTAAATTAATTTGACGATTAATTAAGACGATTTCTTGATATAATCGCTCCCATTTTTCTAATTGTTCTTTTGTTGGTTGCCATCCTAAACTATCCTGCCAAACTGTTTCAAATATTGGTAACTTCATCTAATTAACGATTAACTACTTTTGAACAAATTTCCGATAAAAACGCAAGACAATTTTTTCTGATTCTACCCAAACAAACATTAAACTACTAAACAATAAACAGATGACTAATTGTTCACCTGTTAACACTGTTGTATTAAAGAAAGTACGCAACGGAGCAACATAAACTAACATTAATTGAAGAATCGTTGTGACAACTACCGCCCCCCAAAGATAGAGATTAGAAAAAGGATTCATTTCAATGGCTAAACGATTACTAGAACGAGCCGCGATCGCATGACCCATTTGCGCAATACATAACGTTGTAAAAACCATTGTTTTCCAACTCTCAGGATCATGTCCAGGTTTCTGAGCATCTGCAAAAGCCCAGGACATCAAGGCAATGGTCATAATTGAAAAAATGATGCCAATACGAACAATATAAAGCCCTAAACCTCGTGCAAAAATGCTTTCTGTGGGACTAAAAGGAGGGCGTTCCATAATATGAGGATCGGCAGGTTCAACGGCTAAGGCAAGGGCAGGTAAACCATCGGTAACTAAATTCATCCAGAGAATTTGTAGAGGAATTAAAGGAACCCCAGACATTCCCATCAATGGTGCAGCAGCAATGGTAATCACTTCCCCCACATTACTGCCCAAAATGTACTTAATAAAATGACGAATATTGCTATAAACCACCCGTCCTTCTTCGGTTGCCGCGACAATGGTGGCAAAATTATCATCGAGAAGTACCATATCACTGGCTTCCTTGCTCACATCTGTCCCGGTAATGCCCATAGCAATGCCAATATCTGCTTGTTTTAAGGCCGGAGCATCATTGACTCCATCTCCTGTCATAGCCACGAATTTATTCCGTGTTTGTAAAGCCCGGACAATGCGTAATTTATGTTCAGGGGAGACGCGAGCATAAACACTGACAGATTCAACTTCTTGTTCTAATTGTTCTTGAGGCAATTTTTCCAATTCTCGTCCTGTGAGAACACGATCACCTTCTGGGACAATACCTAATTGTTGAGCGATCGCCTGGGCAGTTAATTGATGATCGCCAGTTATGACAATAGGACGGATACCTGCGGCACGACATTTTGCGACGGCTGCTTTCACTTCAGGTCGAGGTGCATCCATCATTCCCACTAACCCCAACCAAATTAATCCTTGTTCAGTCGTTTCTACTGCCGTGGCCTCTGGGATACTATCAAGGGGTTTATAAGCGAACCCCAACACCCGTAAAGCTCGTTTTGCCATGCCATTATTGGCGTTTAGCACCTGATCTCGATGTTCTTCAGTGAGAGGATAGACTTGTTCACCCAGTTGATAGGACTGACATCTCTCTAAAACTAACTCTGGGGAACCTTTGGTAAAGATCCCATAGCGATGATTTTGTTGCAGTTGCCAACTGGGCCAGCGATCGCCTGTTTCTGACCCGTGACAAATGGTACTCATGCGCTTTCGTTCAGAGGAAAAAGGAAACTCTTCAACCCGTATATATTCTTGTTCTAAATTCCCCTGTTGTAACCCAGCTTTGCCTGCCAAGGTTAATAAGGCCCCTTCAGTAGGATCGCCAATAATTGTCCAATCTCCTTCTTTCTCGGACAAATGGGCATCATTACATAAAACACCCGTGAATAATAGGGCTTGTAATGCTTTATTATTGGTAATTACTAGAGACTGGTTATTTTCATTGATAAAATCTCCCACAGGTTCATATCCCGTCCCTGTGACCTGAAAATTTCTTTCTAGGGTTTCTACTTCTTGTACCACCATTTTATTTTGAGTAAGGGTTCCTGTTTTATCCGAACAGATGACATTCACCGAACCCAAAGTTTCCACGGCTGGCAATTTCCGGATCAACGCCTGGCGTTTGACCATCCGTTGCGTTCCCAAGGCCAAGGTTACGGTAATCACTGCGGGTAACCCTTCTGGTACGACTGCCACTGCCATACTCAGAGAAACTTCCACCAATTCTTGTAGCAGTCCCCACCCTGACTTAAATAACCCCCCAACAATTACTAAGGCAACTAAAATTAAAGAACCACTGACTAACACATTCCCTAATTGGGTCATCCGTCGCTGCAAGGGAGTAGGGTCACTTTCTACCGACTGCAACATCTCGGCAATTTTTCCCAGTTCTGTGTTCATCCCTGTGTTGGTAACAACAACTTTGGCCCGACCTTGGATCACTTCTGTTCCCGTAAACACCATGTTACGGCGATCGCCTATGGGGGTATCTTCTTCTAACCCTTCTCCCGAAGAATGTTTATTAACTGGTTGTGCTTCTCCTGTCAAAGCAGACTCTCGAATCTGCAAATTAGAGGCATCTAAAATTTGTCCATCGGCACAGAGTTGATCTCCTGCTTCGACTAAAATAATATCCCCAGGCACTAATTGCGGGGCTGCCACTTCGAGTCTTTTGCCACCGCGAACTACTTGAACTTGGGGAGAAGACAACTTTTTCAAAGCAGCTAAGGCTTTTTCGGCGCGAGTTTCTTGTAAGTATCCTAAAAGACCATTCAAAATAACAATTGAAAAAATGGCGATGGTATCTTTAAAAGGAATTGTCCCTTCACTTAAGCCATTTTTATGCAATTCCACCAAATCTAAAATACCGGAAATAATAGCTACCACAATCAGCATAATTAACATGATGTTAGTAAACTGATCGAGGAGAATTTCCCAGTTGCTACGGCCAGCCGTTTCTTCTATTTCATTGAGGCCGTAATGTTGTTGTCGTTGGCTAACCGCATCAGTATTTAATCCGGTTTGGGGGGCAGTTTCTAGTAATTCTAAGGTTTTTTGAGGGGAATAGGTATGCCAAGCTTGTTTTTGCTGAGGCAGACTATGGGAAGAATATGATCGAGTCACAGGAAAAGTGTTTGGGTAATGGATCTATTATTTTTGATTTTACTGTTAACTTTCTAAAACGTTACGAATTTAGCAGTAAAACGTAAACTCTTTGTTTTCTTGTCAATCAATCTTGAGAAAATCTTAAGTTCGTTTAATATTACAATGACAATGAAATTAAATAT
>JBCDDV010000289.1:0-4713 GCA_039180145.1 Cyanobacteria bacterium P01_G01_bin.49
AGTCGAAATTTTCCCTTCAAAGGTGCGTCCTGTCACTTGCACATTGGTACTCAAGGGCTTTTTGGCGTTACGAGTATCAACTATACCCCCGACGGTAACGCGATCGCGTGAACAAATACCTGCCAATTCCAGCATAATGTCATCAGCATGTTCCATCTTTTCTAAAGTCAGAATGCCATTGGTTTTATCTAAAAAAGCTTTAACGTCAGCATCAGTCATTGCCTTAGCCTTGTCCACGTCAAACCCCGGTAAATGGGCAATATCTTCTCGAATAGTAGCGCGATAAGCTTCCCAATTAGCAATCCCTACCCCAAAAGTAATCTTAACACTGTGAATCTCCGTATAACTTTGCGCCGCCACTGCTGCTGCTGCCGTTAAGAGTCCAGGGGTTGCCCCGCATCCACTCATATAAGTGATTCCGGCCGCTTGTAACTCATCTTGAAGTTGTAGCAATTGTTCAACTGCGCTGGTACGCTTGAGGGCATCTACTAAAACACCTTGCCATCCAGAGGCAATAAATTGTCTAGCAACATCAGCCATAAAGGTATTAGGGAGATTAGGTAAGGCTAAGAAATAGCCATCAACGGAGGCAGTTTCTAATAGATCCTGAATACTATGAGTGCTTAGGGTTCCATAGGGATCAAGATAGCCAATTGATCCCTGTTGACGATAAGCAGCGATCGCTTGATTGGGATCTAATCCCGTCTCACAGTAACTATACCCTTTGAGGTCAGCAGCCGCTACCCAGAGCATTTCTTGTTTCGGAGTGAGAACCCTGGTTGCAGCTTGTCCAAGTCCTCCAAATCCAAGGATACCCACTTTCGTTGTGTGATTACTACTCATTACCGATGTCTCTTTTGACTGTTTCTCCCTTTCTATTATCAATGGTTTGGGCAACAGGTCATAATTAAATAATTAGTATCAATTATTACCTATTGAATAATTTTTCTTCATAAAGTTATTTTAAGAAAGCAACTGTAATGATTTTTACCAAATAACAATAACCACTCCAAAGAATGAGCCTTTTTAGGGGAAGTATTGAGGAATAACTTCTTGCTATTCTGAAAAGGACATTGGGATTTTTGCCAGGGATTTAACGATGTTCAAACAGTTAAATGTTTGTTCTAGTTGACTTCCAAAAGATTATTCTATTTTGACGGAGACTAGTCCATGAAATTTAAAGGAAAGCTCTTTGTTTTTCAGCTATTTTTATGGTTTGTTGGAGAAGTTATTTTGAATCACTTGGCTTTAGATGATTTAGCCGACTATACTCACTTTCTTCGTCAAAAAGAGCATGAGTCTACTTTGTTTTGGGAAACTCAAATTTCTCTAAAAGCTAGTCATCCGGGGAAAGATCGCTTTGATTGGAATAAACCCTATCTTTTATAGTAATCTTAACGAGTTTATGAATGCGAATATTAATAGTATTCTCAGCAAATATTATTTATCTAAGAATGGTGCTAAAATAGACCATAAATGTGTTTTAGCATCACAAAAAACAGATGGACAAAAGACTTTCCATTCTTCTTGATAATTAGATAGGGTGCAATTTAGCCAGACAAAAGCCTAATTTAATATTGTCTTTCTTTGTTGGAATAATGAGGCATATTTTCCGAAAAACAAATTATAACAACTTCCGAAGTGGCCCCTAAAAAAGCAATGGCTATGAAAGCATTGATAAAAAATTGCCCAGTTTTATCTTCAAAATTTAATGTTTTATCCCCATTACTTACTGCTGTAGAAGACAGTGATCAGGCTTGATTTTTATTAATGTCCTTAAAGTTAGGTTCAAAAATGACAAGAGTGGGTTAATATTGATTGTCTATTAGATAAAAATCAGCCTTCACAGGTACAATACTCTTTAATATCATCACTGCCTATTTAGTAATCTTTAGAGATTGGTTACCCAGGTAACTAAACCTTGTCCTGTAAAAGTTTCAAAGGCTAATAAAGAGATAAATCCAATCATCGCTAAACGGCCATTTAGCTTCTCTGCATACTTATTAAAGCCGAATTGTTTGGTTTGATCAACGTACATTTTAGGCTCAATCGCATAGTTGTTTAAACGTCCTTGTTCTTCGGTTACATAACTACGTGAAGTCATAATGTTGTCTCCTTATTTTCTTCTTACTCTAAGAATAGTAACATTATGTAAACTTTTGTTTCAAGTGTTGGACAAAATAAATTTGTAGTGCTACCCGAACAAAAGCGGTCAGAAAAGTCTGACATCAAAGAAATGTCGAACCCCCAACCGCTTATTCCATCAACCTTTTAGGGTATTAACCATTCATTTAGGGAACTTGCCAAATTTTTTGATGATATTGCCCTAAATTGGCATAGGGATCTTGAGGCGCATGAGAATGATGGTGATGATGATCATGGCCATGGTCATGGGTATCTGAGACAGAAGCGATGCGAAATTTACACATTTCACAATTCATCTGAGTTTGACCAAGCTGACTTTCAATTTCCCGTTCTCGGACGATAGAAAATAATTCGGGGGTGAAGCCAATTTCGGGTAGATTAATTAATTCAATCTCTGGATATTGGGCTTGTTGTTGGGCTGAAATCCGAAAAATCTTTTTAACCAATGCCCCTGTAAAAAGGAAATGGGGAAGCACGATAATTCGTTTGGGTTGATAGAGTCTTGCCCGTTCAAACCCTTCTTCTAGACGAGGATGAGTAATGCCAATAAAACAGGTTTCAACCGTGCGGTAGTGACTTCCTTCCCAGAGAAGACGGGAAAATTTATAGACATCACTATTAGCATCAGGATCACTCGAACCTCTACCCACAATTAAGAGTACGGTATCTTCAGGAGAAATAGTTGCTGAGTCGAGATTAGCTAAACGCGATCGCCATAGATCGAGTAGCAGAGGAGTATTCCCAAAATGTCGGCCATAATGAAATTTCAAGAAAGGATAAGGTTGTCTGGCATGATCTAAGGCACTAGTGACATCAAATTTTGTGTGACGGGCTGCAAATAATAGAATAGGAAGTGCTGTCATTTCTTTTAAACCTGCTGCCACACATTGTTCAACCCCTTTTTCAATGAAAGGTTCTGTCAACTCCAAGAAGCAAGGAACCACAGGGCGAGATGTATCCAACGCTTGATAAGCGTCCACAAAATCGAGAAAGGCTTGTTTACCATCAAGATCTCTTGTCCCATGACCAATCATCAATAAAGGACGTTTTAGGGGCAAAGGGGGCAATGATGCTGATAATAGTTGTGGCGATGTAAAGACTTGAGTCACATCCATACCTCGTAGATGAGTTTCAATCATTCATGAAAGGGCGGGCATCCTGACTCTTTCGATCAATTATTAACAATAACTGACTTTGAAATCACAGTTGCGGGACAGCATCGGACTTACACCGAGTTTTCCCCGTTACCTCTGATGGCTGTTCCCCATCAGAACCCTTCATATCTCTATGTTACTGATTAAAGGCGATCGCCGTGAATAAACTTTCTTTTTCCTTTGATTTTTAAGGATTTAACTAAATTGCGAACACTGTTGCTGCTTTGACATCCTCCCACCACTAAGCTCCTAACGTCGCTATAGTGGGGGATTCCCAAACCTCACGATTTAGGTTTCTGTTTCCTTCTCGTTTTCCGAGTCTTTCGCAACTGCCCTTTAGAACCATGTCTATCAGGTCTTATGTCCGCTCCACAGACAGTCACTGCGAGTCCCGCAGCCAATATATTTTTCCCAGCATTAATGTCGCGGTCGATTCCTTGCATTCCACAACTGAGGCAGTCCCAGGTGCGAATATCCAAAGGCAACTTATCCATCACGAAACCGCATTGGTGACATCGTTTGCTACTAGGGAAAAATCGGTCAATCTTGACCAGTTCTCGCCCGTACCATTCACATTTATATTCAAGTTGACGAAACATCTCGCCCCAAGCTGCATCGCTGATAGAACGTGCCAGTTGGCGATTGCGAATCATGTTTCTAACTGCCAAGTCCTCAATAGCAATCAAGCTATTTTCCCGAACCAATTTGGTCGTCAACTTGTGCAGAAAATCGGTACGAGCATCTTTGATTTTGGCGTGTATACGAGCTACTTTAAGTCGTGCTTTATATCGGTTACTAGAGCCTTTGGTTTTCCGACTCAGTTCCTTTTGCGCGACTTTAAGCTTTTGATACAGCCGATTAAAATGCTTAGGATTGGCTATTTTTTCGCCATCACTAGTACACAACAGATTAGAGATGCCAACATCAATACCAACCTGTTTAGATGTTGGTGGCAATGGTTGAACACTAGTATCATCTACCAGCAAAGAGACAAACCATCTACCAGAAGGTTCGAGCTTGACTGTGGCAGTAGATGGAGTGCAACTATCTGGCAAAAGCCTAGACCAAACTATCGGCAATGGTTCTTTGCATTTAGCAAGCCACAAATTTCCATCTCGGTACTTAAAAGCCGATTTGGTAAACTCAGCCGAACCACCGTTACGTTTGGCTTTAAACCGAGGATACTTAGCTTTTTTGCCCCAGAAATTAGCAAAAGCTTTTTGCAGATGCCTAAGACATTGCTGCAAGGGGACACAGCTAACCTCGTTGAGAAAATTCAAATCCTCGGTCTTTTTCCAACTAGTAAGAAGACTAGAGGTTTGTTTGTAATCAATTCTTTCTTGCCTTTCGTACCAACCGTTTGTCTTAGCAGCAAGAGCCTTGTTATAGACGAGCCTGACACATCCCATTGTCC
>JBCDDV010000290.1:0-4706 GCA_039180145.1 Cyanobacteria bacterium P01_G01_bin.49
ATTGTTCTGTAAAATTCTTAGACCCGATGACAATATCAGGGGTTCCTTGCCTATCTACGGTTGTTGAAATACCTAATTGTTGTACAAACGAAGCGGCTACTTCTTTAATGGGTTCTTTCAGATTATCAACCCGATAATTGAGTTGAGTCATCGTTTCATTAGAGAGTTGTCCTGTTAATTTCTCTAATGCGACTGATAATTGAGGATAGTTTTGTAAGGTATCATTGCGAACAATTGGCACCGCATCATAGGGAGGAAAATAATTTTTATTATCTTCTAAAACGACTAAATTATAAGCTTCAATCCTCCCATCTGTAGAAAACCCACTAATAACATCTACTTTTTTCGTCCGAATTGCCTCATACATCAATCCAGGATCAAGTTCTACAGGGTCTAACGTTAAATTATAATGTTTTTTCAAACCTGGATAACCATCGGCACGCTCCATAAATTCAGAAGTAAACCCTGCTTTTAAAGCTGCATTAGACTGGTTAAAAATGATAGGAAATAATAATAAAACTAAAGCAACGATAACGGCGAATAAAATAACCCAAGGTTTCGTTACTCGTGAGACTTGTTGTTGCAGTGCGCCTAATAAAAAATCAAAAAATAACGCCAAGGCTGCCGCCGGAATTGCTCCTGCTAAAATCATATTAACATTATTGAGGGCAATCCCCCGAAAAATAAATTCCCCTAAGCCACCCGATGCAATTAAAGCGCATAACGTTGCCACACCAACTGTTGTTACGGCAGCAGTACGAATTCCTGCAAAAATAACAGGAACTGCTAAGGGTAATTCAACTTTAAATAAAATTTGTTGATCAGGCATTCCCATTCCTTTTGCTGCTTCAACAATAGAACTATCTACCTCATCAATTCCGGTATAAGTATTACGAATAATCGGCAAAAGAGCATACAAAAATAAGGCAACAATTGCTGGAGTCGCACCAATACCTAATAAGGGCAACATAAACCCTAATAAAGCCACGCTGGGAATGGTTTGAATAATGCCTACCAATCCAATTACTTTATTAGCAATGGTGGCATAGCGCGTCAAAATAATGCCGATACCAACCCCAATAGAAATGGCGATCGCTAACGATATAGCTGTTAAGCGAATATGCTCTATCGTTTGTTGAAAAATTTCGCCTTGATGGTCAATTAAAAATTACCAAAAATTCATAAACACGCCTAATAATTTAATGATTTAAGTTATTTTTAAATTGATAAAATGCTGTTAAAATCTCCTCACAAGTAGCTACCCAAATTTCGTCCTGATCAGAAGCAGAAATCTTCATATATGGTGATTTCGCAAAAGACCCTTCAAAAGTTTCTAAAACATCCCATAAACTTTGGTGAGATGAATAGGTAGGAAGATTATTTTCAATGGTATCTCTTCTCGGCAACCAGGGTAAAATTTCTTGCAAACTGGTTACTAATAATTCCAATTGAAACTGATTGCCTTGAAAAAAACTGCGAACAAACTCAGTCTTGGGATGAAAAATTAACTCTTTTGGGGTTCCTAATTGTTGAACTTTTCCTTTATCCATTAAACAGAGGCGATCGCATAAGGTAACGGCTTCAAAAATATCATGAGTGACCAAAACAACTGTTTTATGCAATAAGCTTTCTAATTGTTTAAATTCTCCTTGAATTTGTCGTCTGGTAATTTGATCAAGTGCGCCAAAAGGTTCGTCGAGTAAAATAATCGGTGGATCAGCCGCTAATGCTCTGGCAATACCGACTCTCTGTTGTTGTCCTCCACTCAATTCATGGGGATAACGAGGGGAAAATTGTCTAGGAGAAAGTCCAACCAAGTCTAAAAGTTCGTGAGTTCGTTGATTAATTTTCTTCTTTTTCCAACCCAATAAACGAGGAACAACTGCTATATTTTCTGCCACTGTATAGTGGGGAAATAATCCAGTATTTTGAATCACATAACCAATCCCTTGACGTAATTTTACAGGATGGCGTTGACGAATATCTTCCCCATTCATCAGAATATTGCCGGATGTAGGTTCGATGAGTCGATTCAGCATTTTCAAAGTAGTCGTTTTCCCACATCCACTAGTGCCAATTAATCCAAGAGTTTCCCCTTGGTCAACTCGAAAAGAAATATCAGCAACTGCCGTCGTATTGTCATATTTTTTTGTTAATTCAGTTACTTCAATCATGGAAATTTGTTGATAAATATATCAGCAGGAGGCAAAAGAAAATTAATATTCTGAACTCCTGAGCTTCTACACTCCTACACTCCTACTTTTTAACTTGCAATACGACAATCAAACCATGACCGCAACCCCATCCTTGCTGCATCTCATATTCTAGGGTTCTCAAGGCATACCCCAACTGGGGTTCAATAATATTGGCACGAGGATCGCCATACCACATCCAACCGACATCAGCAATTACTCGATCAATGGTCATTAAAGCAAATTGCAGGGGTTTAGGAAACTCATCCCATCCTCTCACTTCAGGAAGGGAAAAATTATGACGGAGACGACGTTGTGTAAATTCAAGCAGAATATTCCAACAATTGATCAGTTCGTGCAGTAGCGGCGTAATAAACTCATGCTCAGGGAAGATACTAGCATCTAACATTAAATCTTCTAAGTTTGTCCGCATATAATCTTCATGGAGAGAATTAATTAAGCGACGAGTCGGTTTCAGTTTCGGATTAAATGCTCTAGTATCAGTATGACGGCCCACTAAAATAGAGCGATCAACTAACTTGACAACTTCAAGTTTAACCCCTGTTTTGCTGCTAATTTCTTGCGCTAATTCTTTGACTTCTTTCCCTGCCCAAAAACGAATGGGAAAAGATTCAATTTCTGTTGTTTGACGGACAGATTCAGAATAAAGATAACCCATATTATATTGACGTACTTTTTCTGCTTCAGACTTGGCAGACCAAAAATCAGGCCATTCAATAGAATATCGACCAATCAAGTCCATCACGACTAAACTATCGTCTTTGCCATGGTGACAAATATCTTGCAGTAAATTAACCAAATCTTTGCGGGCTAAATGAGATAGTGAGCCATAGGATGAAAAATAGAGATCAAAAGGTGATTCGGTCTTTTTAATTTCCCCAAGTCCTTCAGACAAATCTGCTTGCTTAAACTGAACAAAAGGGCTATTTGAAAAAAGAGCTTGTCCTTTTTCTACCATTGCCTGGCTAATATCTAATCCTAAAAAAAGAGACAAATCGTCGGTTGGTAAAACCCGCTTATGTTGCAATCCTAAATCGAGATCATTATAATCAATTTTTGTCAAGATATCATAGCCTTGACCTGCACCACATCCCAAATCAACAATTCTGACACCTTGATGACGAGAGCGTTGATTTTCTACCATCTCCCGTAAAAAAGGACGAAGCACAATTCTGGTTAATTGATCTTCCCAATAAGTTCGGACATTATCATATTTTCCAAATAAATTTCCCACATATAAATCGTATTTTCCCTCTTTTACTGCTTGTGTATAGGTCTTGAATCCATCTAATTTTGCTGATTTCATTGATCTTTTTCCAGATAAACAGCTAATATCACCTTCAAAAGTGAGAAATTGTGTGAGAGATCTTAATCTTCTTGTAGATTACTCCTTTATCGTGAATTTGTACACGACGATGACGAAACTTTCTCTTTCAAAATAATCGTGAGGTCATTTGCCCAAAATGGTAGACATCAATAATCCAGAGAATTGGCCAACCTTCATTGCTGAAAATCAAGCCTTTTCTGAATCATTTTCAGCTTTTCTTAAAGATTTATATAATCGCTATCTTCCCTTAAAAACGGGACAAAATGCTAGTTATGTTCCTGAATTAGCCCAAGTAAATCCTGATTTATTAGGGATTAGTATTGTGACAACAAATGGGCGAACTTATAGCGTTGGTGATACATCAATGTTATTTACAATACAGTCAATTTCTAAACCTCTTGTCTATGGAATGGTATTAGAAGATTGGGGATGGGACTATGTTCTCGATAAAATTGGGGTTGAACCCACAGGAGAACCTTTTAATGATGTTCTTGATTTCCAAGAAATTCAAGAACGTAAATATAATCCAATGGTAAATGCAGGAGCGATCGCCACCACAAGTTTAATCAAAGGAGAAACGTTAGAGATAAGACAGCAACGTTTATTTGAGATGTTTCGACGCTATTTTGGACGAGAAGTTTCTCTCAATCAATCCATTTTTTGGTCACGAAAAACTAGGGACAATTTGAATCGAGCGATCGCTTATATAATGCTCAATTTTGGACTCATTGAAGGCAAAGTTGAAGAAGTTTTAGATCTTTATTTTCAACAATGTTCTGTGATGGTGAATTGTCAAGATTTAGCCCTAATGGCAGCAACTTTAGCTAATACCGGACTTAATCCTATCACTGGAGAACGGGCCATTAATGAACATTATGCGAAAAATTTAATGAGTGTCATGTTTACCAGTGGATTATACGAATTTTCGGGACAATGGGCTTATCAAGTTGGTTTACCGGCCAAAAGTGGCTTATCAGGGGCAATTATTGGTATAGTTCCTAATCAAATAGGCATTGCTGTTTTTTCTCCTCCCCTGGGAGAGCATTATAAAAGTGTGCGAGGAGTTAAAATATTTGAGGAGCTTTCTAATAAATTTCAACTCCATATTTTTGATACCATTAATGATAATAATAAACATCATAAAAAACTCAAAAATTCTCCTTCGG
>JBCDDV010000291.1:0-4698 GCA_039180145.1 Cyanobacteria bacterium P01_G01_bin.49
ATAAATAGTGGCTTCACGTTGAATATTACTGGTTTCTATAGAGATAGATAAGGACTGCTGGTAATACTCTATTGCCGATTGATATTGTTTTAAATTAAAGTAAACAAATCCTAAGCCTGCATAGGAATTAGCTTCAGTTTCTTTATCATCAATTTTTGTAGAGATAATCAAAGATTGCTGATAGTATTGAATGGCTTTTTGATATTGTCCGAGAGAATCGTAAACAGTACCCAACACATTATGGCAATTAGCTTGAAAACCAATATTACCAATGTTTTTAAAAATAGCTAAAGACTGCTGATAACATTTTATAGTTTCTTGGTATTGCCCAAGGAAATAGTAAGCAGCCCCCAAATTAATATAAGTAATAGCTTGATATTGAAGATCTCCTATATCTTTAAAAATAGCGAGAGAGTTATTATAGTAATCTATAGCTTGTTGAAATTTCTCACAATAGTCATAAACCTTCCCTAAATTAAGATAAGAAGTAGCTTGTCCTTGTTTCTTTCCAATATCTTCTGCAATTTCTAATGCCTGATAATAACAGCGTAATGTTTTTTCTTTTTCATCAGGATAATTTTTTACTTCCCCTTTTTTTATTCGATTAAGGTAAAAATCTCCTAAACGATTATAAAGAGTCACTAAATTCGGATCTTTTTTACCTCTTTTTTCTTCAGTATTAATAATCAACTCTTGTAAATCTTCTAATAACAAAGATTCTGAAACTGTCTCTTTTAAATAATGATTAAAAATAAATTGCTTATTAGGCAATGAAACAGTCATTAAAGAAGGTTCAGGAACAAAATGAAATACTCCTTTTCGCCAACTCCAAAAATCAGGGGCTTTTTGACTTAAATTTACTAAAATTTGATCGGTTATCCATAAAATAATAGCATAATGAAACTCTCTTAATCCTTCCCTTGTCCACTGTAAATAACCAAAAAGTTTATCTTGTTGAGATTTTTCCCCGTTACGATGAATAAAGAGCAAATCTTCTGCCCCTATTACTGTTAAAACTGCATTTTTCTTACAGTTAATGAAATTTTCTGACTGAATAATTTTATTAATCGCTGCTTTTAAACTCGGTTCATCTTGATCTATACAAATCTGATAACTTTGAATATTTGGTAATAACTCTGTTTCGTAAGCTTCAATAATTTTATCTCGTAAATATCTATCATCACACACAGCAATTAATAAACTTAAAGTATTTTCACTTGCTTCAATAACACTCAGTAGTTTTTGATAAGTACGATTATTTTCAGAATTTAGCTTGAAAGAAGTTACTAACGTCATCGTTTATGAACCTTTATTCTTCTAAAAGTAAGCCTCGACGCTTTAATAAATCAGCAACAATTGGGTGAACGTCATACCATAAATCCGCATTGCGATATTCTAAAACATAAACGCCATGTAAAAGGTCAAGAAATTTTTGTCTTTCATCATCATCTTTATTATCAGGATTAAATTGAGTGTAAATCGTTAATAACACTGGCAATCTCATTAACACGAGCAATTAAATCAGATATTTTTTGTTTAAATTCTTCTTTTAATTCATCTCGAACTATTGAATTAGTTTGTAGGGCTGCTTTAATCAAATTCCATAAATTAAATCCGACTCCACCTTCCTCTTTTACTTCTTCAAGATTAATCCTAGTTTTTGTTGCAAACCACTGATAAAAATTCTCTCGAATTGAATCTTTTATTTTAATATTTGCTTTGTCAGCTTGATCCATCATTTGGACAGCAATGGCAAAAAGAATATTAATATGATTCACATCTGACATCTCAATCATGTCAGAAATAGAGAAAAATACCACAAAATAGCGATCTCTAATCCGACGACCAAAATCAGCTAAAAGAGTTGATTTACCACATCCTCGATGACCCGCAAAAATAACTTTATTATTCATCGAAGAACAATCTTCAATCACTTGTTCAAGTTCTGCCCTAATGCGAGTTCCATATTCGATACGAAAACGAGATAAATCTTCAGGCGTTGTTAATGGAAATAATTGTAAATTTTGATAAGTTTTACGAAACGCTTCTAAAAGATTATTAGTCGCCATAACTTATAAATTAGAGATTATTTTTATGGTAGATCATCTTGACATAAAAATAGGATGCTTTGGAGAAACATCCTACAAAATAGTTATAAAAAAAGTGAAAAATACATCAGAAAAGTATGATTATTGCTCTTCTTCCTCTGTCACTTTCTCAATATTTCCTGCTTTAACCCAACCTTCTTGTTCACTACCAGATAAGCGAACTTGTTGCCAATCTCCATCGGGACTGGTTTTGAGAACAATAATTTCAGAATTGTAGCCAACACCACCGATTCTTTCTGCCTCAAAATCAGGTTCAGCCCGTAAACTTAAGCCAGTTGACCAAGTAACTTTCGCCCGATAGGCCCCGGTTGGTAATGTTTCTTTTTCTTCTTCAGCAACTTCTTCAGGTTCGGTTTCTGTCACAGAAACCTCTTCAACTTTTTCTGTCTCCTTTTGATCATTAGCAACAGGTTCTGAATCCGATTCAGATTTTTGAGCAGTTTTTTCTTGAGGCTTTTCTTCAGTAAAAGTGGGTTTTGGGGGGTTAGCAGACATTCGATAAAAAGCAACATACGCAAGAGAAGCTGTTCCTCCTGCTAGAAGAATGACGCCTAAGAAAAATCCTAAGAGAAATTGAAAAACATTAGATAAACGGTTCATAATGGTTTTAATTTGACAATAAAAAACTTAAAATTGAATTTTAACGTTTTGTCCCCTAATTTAGCTGACTAGGCAGAGAATTTAAACGACTGTTACGGGAGGCTAATCGAGCTTTTCCAGCCGCTGCCCAATTTTGTAGAAAGTCTATCTCTTCTTGAGCAGTTCGGGCCAGGGGAATAATTTGACTAGCCGCTTCTAAGATATCATCAGGGGCAAAGTCTCGGTTTTGACTAAACCCAATGTGCATGGCTTCAATTAGGGTTTGTTCGATTTCTGCACCCGAAAAATCTGGAGTTTCGTAAGCAAGTCGCTTAATATCGTAATTTTTCAGATTATGGGGACGAAGTCTGGATAAATGGACGTTAAAAATAGCTTCTCGTTCCTCTTGAGTGGGTAATCCCACAAAGAAAATTTCATCAAACCGACCTTTTCGTAACATCTCAGGAGGCAAAGCTTTAATATTATTGGCAGTAGCTACCACAAACACGGGGGATTTTTTTTCAGCTAACCAGGTAATAAAGGTTCCAAAGACACGACTCGTCGTTCCACCGTCTCCTTTTCCTTCGACTCCTGCAAAAGCTTTATCAATTTCATCAATCCACAAGACACAAGGGGCTAATGCTTCTGCTAAACTGACCATCTGGCGCGTCCGAGACTCTGATTCTCCAACTAACCCCCCAAATAATCGTCCTACGTCGAGACGTAATAAAGGTAAATGCCAATGATGGGAAATTGCCTTAGCAGTGAGGGATTTTCCGGTTCCTTGAATCCCCACTAGGAGTAAACCACGGGGATGGGGTAATCCATAAGCCCTAGCCCTTTCACTAAAAGATCCGCCACGACGCAATAACCAGTCTTTGAGGTTATCTAATCCCCCAATATCAGAAATTTGTTCAGTGGCAGGATAAAAGTCGAGAATTTGGGTTTGACGAATGGATTGACGTTTTTCTTCTAAAATAAGTTCTACATCTTCGGGTTCAATGCGTCCATGACTGGCGAGACAACGGGTTAAAACACGGCGAATTCTTTCTAAAGAGAGTCCCTGGGATGACCTCATTAATTCATCTAATAAAGTATCTGATAAAGACTGTCCAGTGGAGGCTAATAAGCGTTGAATTTCGTTTTTAATATCAGTAGCAGTGGGTAGAGGAAAGTCTACAATGGTAAAAACTTCAGTTAATTCTGGGGGAATTTCTACTTGGGGAGAAACAACGATAATATTTTTGGGTTGAGATTTTAAACTACGGGCTAAATTTTTTAATTTACGGGAAATCGAGACATCCTCTAAAAACCTCTGGAAGTCACGTAAAATGAAGATTCCTCCCACATTATTAGGCAATTGTTCTGCAAATTCTAGGGCTTGAAGGGGGTTACGCCTTCCCATCCCTTCATTATTCGGGTTATCTTGATAACCATCAACAAAATCCCAAATATAGACAGAACGATTCTTCATTGTTTGGGCGCATTCGGTAATGGTTGCTTCGACTCTTTCTTCTTCGGAGGTAGGAATGTAAATTAAAGGGTAGCAAGCTCGTAGGAGGAGTTCAAATTCTTCACGAAAGGTCATCATAAGATAGGATGTTTAGTGATAATCCACGTAAAATATCATATTCTATGGTAGTTCTTATTTTAGTGGTGACTACTATCATTTAAACTAGAAACGCTATTTTGAAGCACTAAGCCAAGCTTGAAAACTTGACAGCTAAGTACAGGACAAAAATTGTAAACACTATTGTAAACACTCTAGAAACTCATGATGTTTGAGGTCTAAATCATTAACAATAGAACGTAAATGGTCAAGACCATAACGAAAAAGGCTTTTCTCCCTTCGCCCATGTTTCTTAATTTTGAGAGGAGTATGAGAATGTAACCAGGTTCCGACTTTCATCGCCCAACACATAGCCAAAGCCATCAAAGCTAGAAGCTTACTTAAGGGTTCAGAATCAATAAAATGAGTAGATTCTAAACAAAACCCTCTCGTTTTAAACAT
>JBCDDV010000292.1:0-4686 GCA_039180145.1 Cyanobacteria bacterium P01_G01_bin.49
CAATGAGGATCTAATCGAAGAACTACGTCATGTTGTGGGAGAATCTAACGCACAATTAGAGGTGGTTCCTCCGAGTCGTTATCGAAGCGATCGCTGGATGCAGGATGAAATTGAATTTGGTTACAGCGAAAGTCCAGGTCACTTTATGTCTGTGGTCTTAGACTCTCCGAGAGATCGCGGGTTAGATGATTTTCCCGAACAAGAACTACTCGGATTTGATGTGGGTCATGTAACGCGGAAAAATCGAGATGCAGGAACGCTAGATTCCTTTGGCAATTTAGAAGTTAGTCCTCCTGTCACAGTTGAGGGAGTTGAGTATCCCTTTGGTCGCATTGTTTTTGGAGGCGATCATCCTGAGACACCGCAATATTCAACAAGAATGGTTAAAGTTATCAGAGATTTTCTTTATGCTCAAAAAATCCAAAGTCCAGTAGAGCTTTTTTCTGATTGGTTAGATGTGGGACATATTGATGAATTTATGACTTTCGTGCCTATTCAAACAGGAAAAGGGTTTAAATTAT
The DNA here is from genome assembly GCA_039180145.1 of Cyanobacteria bacterium P01_G01_bin.49. Classification (GTDB taxonomy): domain Bacteria; phylum Cyanobacteriota; class Cyanobacteriia; order Cyanobacteriales; family Microcystaceae; genus JBCDDV01. The sequence continues at coordinate 522 of JBCDDV010000292.1, forward strand.
TATTGGCAAGTCCTGATAAATACTATGAGGTTTTACAATCTCTTGTAACAACAGGCCAACCAGATTTGTTTCAAAGAATTCCCAGTGGAGAGATAAGCATTAGTGACCTTCTTTCTGACGAAAAATTAAGGGAAGATAATCAACGTTTTCAAACCTATATCAACTGGAATCGAGAAATTTTAAAAAAGGAGTTAGGATTAACTGAAGAAGATATCATAGATCTTCCTGCTTTATTTGAAGCCGTCGGAAACAAAAAACGTGCAGAAACTTACTTTCCGAATATGGTTAATATGCTGGTCTTAGACCGTCACTTAGCGATTCCCAAGCCATTTGGCCCTCAAATTAACGGAGAATGTCAACTAGAAGCTTTTGTGAAAAACCGTTTAAAATCTCTTGATCTAGTCTGTTATTTTATTGATGATTGGGAACCCTACTTTTTAGGACGGGGAGAAATTCATTGCGGAACTAATACTCGAAGAAAACCCTTTAAGACAAAGTGGTGGGAAATTGAATGGAATATTGATGCCTAATTTAGTTTTTCAATTTATTCCTTAACAACCATGAATTCTTCAGTCTGATTTCTTGATTATTAGAAAAGAAAAGTAACCGTAATATTTCCCAAAGAATCCACAAAATTAGCAATGTGTTGAATTGATTTTAAACATCAAAGTCTAAACTAGAATAGAGGCTTCCACAGGAAAAATAAGATGAGAGTTAATCTAAACACTGCTCTAAACGATAGTCATATCGATGCGACTCAAGGCAATACTCAACGACAAATTGCTATTTCTGTGTCTGCAACACAAGACAGTAGCGATCGCACCTTACCCCTCAATTTAGGCTTAATTTTGGATCACAGTGGTTCTATGACAGGGAAACCGATGAAAACTGTCAAAGAAGCTGCCATGCGCTTAGTAGAAGGATTAGGCCCAAGCGATCGCCTCTGTGTAATTGCCTTCGATCATAAAGCAAAAATGGTTGTTCCTAATCAAGAAGTTGATAATATCGATCTCGTTAAAGCACTGATCAAAAAGTTAGAACCTGCTGGGGGAACCTCCATTGATGAGGGGATGAAATTAGGAATTAAAGAGGTCGCCTTGAGTAAAGATAACCGGGTTTCTCAAATCTTTTTGCTAACCGATGGGGAAAATGAACATGGAGACAATGAACGCTGTTTAAAATTGGCACAAGTCTCCGCAGAATATAATATTACTGTCAACACCCTAGGCTTTGGCAATCATTGGAATCAAGATGTCCTCGAAAAAATTGCTGACTCAGCCAGAGGAACTCTCTGTTATATTGAACAACCAGAACAAGCATTAACCGAATTTAGCCGTTTATTTACCCGTATTCAATCTGTTGGATTAACCAATGCTTATTTGTGCTTAGAATTAGCCCCTAACGTCCGTTTAGCCGAATTTAAACCCGTTGCTCAAGTAGAACCCGAAACCGTTGAATTAAGCGCGAAACAAGAAGGGAATGCCTATACGGTGCGGTTAGGGGATTTAATGAAAGAAAAGTCACGGGTAGTATTGATCAACTTATATTTAAGTCAGCTATCTCCAGGTAGTCAGGTCATCGGCACAGCGCAAGTCCGTTATGACGATCCATCTTTATCAAAAACGGGATTATTATCAGAAAAAAATCCCCTTACCGTAGAAGTACAGCCGGTTTATCAACCCAAAGTTAATAGTAATGTCCAGAAATCTATTCTAACTTTAGCCAAATATCGTCAAACCCAATTAGCAGAAGCGAAACTAAATCAAGGCGATCGCCAAGGGGCTGCTACTTTATTACAAACAGCAGCAAAAACTGCTTTACAATTGGGTGATCAGAACGCAGCAACAATTTTACAAACGAATGCCACACAGTTACAAACAGGGGCAGAACTCTCAGAAGCGCAACGGAAGAAAACCCGCATTGTTTCTAAAACTGTAATTAATACCGATCCAGAGATTTAGTAGTCAACCTGAGTCGGGATCAGAAAATCTAGTAGAAAGTCGGGAACACGGAGAAGTGAAGATGTAAGGGAGGGGATGTGAGGAGAGGGAGAGGAGGAAGTAATGGAATTAGGGGAAGACAATGAACAATGAACAATCAACAGAACTCCCCAATTCCTTAAACTGAACTGAGGTTAGTGACATCTGTTAGGGTAAGAGACAAGCCTAGTGGAGATGAACCATCAACAATCAACCATGAACTTAATCAAAACTCAGTTTAGAGACTTTATTACTTCTGCCAACAATATCAACGAAACATACTACTAACCGAAGTATCTTCATGAATGCGCCAGATTGCTTCACCTAATAAATTTGCCACCGATAACACTGTTAACTGCTCAAAAGAGTGAGATTCAGGAACAGGAATGGTATTTGTGACGATCACCTCTTCTAAAACGCCACTTGACAAACGAGACACTGCTGGTTCTGAAAAAACTGCATGAGTTGCACAAGCATAGACTTGTCGCGCCCCTTCTTCCCGTAGCAATTTTGCTCCTTCTGTGATTGTTCCAGCCGTGTCAATCATATCATCAACTAACACAGCCGTTTTCCCTTTGACATCCCCAATAACATTCATGACTTGTGCCACATTATGAGATTGCCGACGTTTATCAATAATTGCTAATGGGGCATCATTTAACTTTTTGGCAAACGCCCTAGCACGGGCCACGCCTCCTACATCAGGAGAGACAACTACCACATCAGGAAGTTCTTTGCTCGCTAAATAATCTAATACAACGGGGGAACCATAAACATGATCAAAAGGAATATCAAAATAGCCTTGAATTTGGGCAGAGTGCAAGTCCATTGCCAAAACTCGTTGGGCCCCTGCTTCAGTAATTAAATTAGCAACCAATTTTGCTGTGATCGACTCACGACCGGCTGTTTTACGATCCGCCCTAGCATAACCATAATATGGGATCACGGCAGTAATTTGCCGCGCTGACGCTCGACGACAAGCATCAATCATGATTAATAATTCCATAAAGTGGTCATTGACCGGATTACAACAGGGTTGAATGAGATAAACATCACAACCTCGAATTGATTCTTGAATTTGGATATACAATTCGCCATCAGCGAACCGTTTACGAACCATTGGCCCGATATCCATCCCTAAATAACGGGCAACTTCTTGGGCGAGAGCAATGTTCGCTGATCCCGAAAAAAGACTTAGACGATTATTATCCGACAATGATGGCATTATCGGTTGTCGCGTTAATATTGGCGTGTGGCTCACAGCAGACTCTTGACCCTCAAACTTGTGGCAAACTTTATCATCTCAGGTGTTTTGATTGTCTGAGTAGTTTTTTCCTCTCTTGATCATATCGAAATCAGGAATTAATCAACAAAATTAAACAGAGATTTAGGATTTCTTGTCATATTGTAGCCCCGATTAAGATTTTGCCAAATGGCCAAAGCAAGAAAGAAACTATAAATTTAATGTTCCCTAAAATATTGACAAAATTAACAGCAAATTTTTTAATCGTTAGCAGTTAATTAATAAAAAGCGACCGCGCTTGAAGGATAGAGCGATCGCCATCATCATTGGCATAATTGAGTTAGACTGAAACTTCGCTAAATTCGCGGGTCATGTGATCAAAGGGTTCATCAATAAAGGCAACATCCTCAATGCCCTCATCAATCGCCATACTTCTAATCATTTCTTTCATAATTTGAATTCCCCGAACTGTCGGCCCAATGGGAACGCCCAACGAATTATACGTTTCTCGTAACCCTTGTAAGACTCGTTCATCAAGGACATTGGGATCACCCGCTACTAGCGCATAACTTGCATAGCGTAGATAATAATCCATGTCCCGTAAACAAGCAGAATAACGGCGTGTGGTATAAGCATTGCCCCCTGGACGAATTAACTCTGGAACTTCTTCAAATAATTGAAGTCCAGCATTCCTGACAATTTCAGGAGAGTTCCCATTGATGAGGGCAGCCACGCTGATACGGGCTGTGCCAGATTCAAAATAAGATTTTAGTCTGGCGATCGCATCTTGATCAAGATAACGACCAGTTAAATCATAGTTTCTAATTAAAGAGCTAACAGCATCTCGCATTAAAGTTTTCTCCCAACAGCAATTTTCTTATGGCTTATCATCAAGCCTATGTTCCTTTCATCTATTTATAATCCCAGATCGGAAGAGCACACG
>JBCDDV010000293.1:0-4675 GCA_039180145.1 Cyanobacteria bacterium P01_G01_bin.49
ATCGCTTTCATTGCTGGTCATTTTCAAGGAGAAGATCAACCCATTAGTGGCTGGGTTTCTGCCATTATGATTGCGTTTACGATTCCTGCGGTGTTTTTGGGATCTTTGGCTGGCGTTTACGTGGATCGTTGGTCAAAAAAAGGGGTTTTAGTCATTTCTAATTTAATTCGGGCGGCGTTTGTTTTTATCATTCCGCCGTTGCTATGGTTAGCCCAAGACGATACTTTAGCAATTACTGTCACTTGGTTACCTGACTGGTTACGGCGTTGGCAGTCTCAAACTCAAGATGTCTTTTTCTTGCCCTTTGGTTTTTGCATTTTATTAGTTCTTACCCTAGTCGATTCAACGATCACTCAATTTTTTGCCCCCGCCGAACAAGCAACCATTCCTTTAGTAGTGAAGCGTCGTCATCTACTATCAGCCAATTCTCTCTTTACAACCACCATGATGGCAATGACGATTATTGGCTTTGCCATTGGAGAACCTTTGTTAGAATTAGCCTCAAATCTTGCCAAGGTTATGGGATTTTCTTGGGAAGAAGGAAAGGCGTTTTTGGTTGGGGCTTCTTATTTAATTGCTGGTATCATTTTATGCTTTTTAAGAACGGGTGAAAAACGGGAATCTTCTGAAAAAGAACGTCCTCATGTTTTTGAGGATATTCGGGACGGAATTAATTATTTAGGTAATAATCGTCGGGTTCGCAATGCCTTAATTCAGTTGGTGATTCTCTTTTCTATCTTTGCTGCCTTGTCTGTTTTAGCTGTTCGTATGGCAGAAACAATTCCTGGCATGAAAGCAGAACAATTTGGCTTTTTACTGGCGACAGGGGGCTTAGGGATGGGATTTGGTGCAACTATTTTGGGTAATTGGGGTCAACAGTTTCGCAATCATCAATTGGGGTTATGGGGATCTTTCGGTATGGCAGTATCTTTGGTGGGATTGTCATTAGCAACTCATAGTCTTTGGTTAACTTTATTAATGACAACTTTTTTAGGGTTATTTGCCTCTTTTGTTGGGGTTCCTATGCAAACCACCATTCAAGCAGAAACCCCCGTTGATATGCGGGGTAAAGTCTTTGGATTACAGAATAATGCCGTTAATATTGCTTTGTCTTTACCGTTAGCTTTGGCTGGTATTGCTGAAACTTTGTTTGGTTTACAACCTGTTTTATTGGGATTAGGGGCAATGGCGATCGCTGGTGGAATTTTAACTTGGTTTATTGGCTTAAAAGAGTAAATTAAGAAACGGCAATAAGCCCGACAATTTTCTCTTTTCAAACAGAACAAATGTTCGCTCCCAAAAGAGATTTTCTTGAGCTAAAACTGATGATTGTTGACTTATCCTAATGTTCTTGACATTGGGCTTATCTTTTTAGATGAAATCTGGATAATTAGCTATTATTAGGTTTTCTCGTCAAATCTTTCTTCTCCTGCTCCGAAACTCCCTTGCTTACCTTGCTAGAAGGAGAGGTTATTCAACCAGATTTTATATTAGTTTAGTCACTCATCGAAGAAGTTGCTAACAAAAATATTATAAACTTCAGTTAATGTTGACGATGGGTTTACTATAGGTGAGAAAAGTGTGTTATAAAAGTGACCCTAGGGATTAGGGAAATTCCATGTGTCAGTCTCAAAATAAAACCATTAATCAAATAGCGACACTGCTATCCCGTTATGGATTTGAACTTAATAGCGTTTCTGTCCCTGAATTAATTGAGGATTGGTCCGCTATTTATTCAGTTTATTGGATTCGTCTGGCTATTGTGGAAGCTCTTTATCAAGGCCGTTATAAAGTGATTTCTATAGAGCATATTCTCACGCTTTGGAAACGGCGAGGACAGCCAATGTATCACTTTAACCATGACTTTGAACGGTTGATCACCAATAAACTGGTTCCAAATCAATTGACTCATCAGGTAACTGACACTAATAATTTGCCGGAAAATTATGCAACGAGAGAACAAGAATCAGCCGAAATTTCCTTAGAACCAATTACATTAACACCTGTTAAAGAGTTAGTTAAAAAAATTACCGCATCACCCCCGACTCTTTTAGAAGAATTATCGGCAAAAACCGAAAAAAGCCATTCTAATAGGGAATTTTTCCCAGAAATTTTCAATAATCAAAATAACGGAAGCAAGGGAAAGAGAAATAATCCATCAAACCCCAACAATGGCGATCGCTCAATTCACCAATTTATCCCTCATTGTGACTCCTCAGACTTTTATGGCAAATTGAGGGCAGTTGCTCATCGAGAATTGGCCGAAAATTACGATAGATAGCAACAGCAGTTATTGAGATCGTTATGTTTAGAGTCATTTATTCTGATACTTTTCTTCAACACCAAACAGGAAACTTCCATCCTGAAAGTCCTGAACGACTAAAAGCCATTGTTAACGCTTTAAAAACCGCACCCTGGAGCGATCGCTTACAGTGGAAACAGCCGACAGCTATTAACCAACGGACTCCCATTTCCTACATACAAAAAATTCACACCACAAGCTACCTAGAAGGAGTCAAAAATTTAGCCAAAAGAGGCGGTGGTTTTCTAGACGGTGATACCCTAATTTCATCTCAAAGTTATGATGTCGCTTTGCTGGCTGTCAATGCTTGGTTAGATGGCGTTGATATAGCATTGACAACCAATCATCCGGTTTTTGTCTTGTCCCGTCCTCCCGGACATCATGCAGTTCCAGAAACAGGAATGGGATTTTGTCTCTTTTCCAACGCGGCGATCGCCGCTCATTATGCCTTGGAAAAGCCTGACGTGAATCGAGTTGCTATCTTAGATTGGGATGTCCATCATGGCAATGGAACTCAAGCAATTGTTGAGGAGAATCCCCAAATTGCTTACTGTTCTCTGCATCAGTTTCCTGCTTATCCTGGCACGGGAGAAGCAAGTGAGTGCGGACAATATAATAATATTTTGAATATTCCCATGTCAGCAGGTAGCACTTTAAAAGCATATCAACCCGCTTTTGATAACCAAGTGATGCCCTTTTTAGAAGAATTTCAGCCTGATTTATTGATAGTGAGTGCTGGCTATGATGCCAATCAAGCTGATCCCCTCGCAACAATCAACTTACAGCCTTCTGACTATGGCTTATTCACCCAACGTTTGTTAACCTTAACTCATCGTCTTGTTTTTGGATTAGAAGGAGGTTATGATTTGGAGACTTTAGCACAATCTGTTATGTCTACCATTGAAACTTGTCTTGATATTACAGAAAAGTATACAAAATCCTCACACTAATTTTTGTTTTTAATGATAGATGAGTAAGGTTTTGTGGGTATTCTATAAGTGAGACGAATTAAAGATAACCTTTAACCATCAATAAATCTAGGAAGATTTGCTGATGAGGTTGTGCTTTCTGCGTCAAATGCTCAGGAAATTCGTCTCGATGCTAAGTAGTTGTACGTAAATAAATGCATCTGTTCTGGGAACTATTGCTAAAGTGAAAAATTCCTAAAGTTCCCTATCTTGAGTTTACCGTAGAGTCTACTTTTAAAGCAGAATTAAGCCCTCAAAATTAGGCAATAGTTAACTTTATTTTTTCCCACTACTTATCTATTCCCCTCTGAGCTTACAATAAAAGATATCAAGTGATTAAATTTCTCCCTAGTGATTTCTCATGCCCAGCATTCTAGTGGCCGACGACAGCATATCTCAGCGTGAATTGATCGCTGGTTTACTCAGCGAAAATGGCTTTTCTGTAGCGACAGCAACTAATGGTGCTGAAGCTTTAGAAAAATTGAAATCACTGATTCCTGATTTAATAATTTTGGATGTGGTGATGCCGGAACTTAATGGCTATCAAACTTGTCGTAGTATTAAAAGTGATCCAAAAACAGAACATATTCCCGTAATTCTTTGCTCAACGAAAAACACTCAAGTTGATCATTATTGGGGATTAAAACAAGGGGCAGATGCTTATATTGTTAAGCCTTTTCCTGCCAGTGAGCTATTAGGTACTATTAAACAGTTATTGAGAAGTTCTTCTTAGTAAGAACGACACTCGAAAAAAAGATTAGTGAATTGTTTTATCAATACCAAAAATTCCTAATATTTCTTGGGAATTCAAAGACTTACATTGAACTATCGATTGTGATCGTGGTTACAATTCAAACTTGTCTGGATCGCTTTAATAAGTCTCATACTGGTGAGATCAAAAGTTACCAACCAGACTAGCAAATGCTACCTTTAATTAGAAGTTGCTCTTGATAAAGACAAGTGGACTAATTGCAATCTATCTCTTCATAAGCGTAAATTTTGCTATCACGGTAGAATCGATCATTTTCATGAATGATAAAGTCCTTGCGTTTTTCTAAAGCATTTTGAGCATCAGACTTGGTATCAAATCCAGTACAATAGTAAACCTGATTATCGTAGAATTTCCATTGTCTATACTCTTCGATTACATATCCAAACTTTTGCCTAGTCATAATTCTAAACCTCTCACTACTTGAGATTAATATTGCAATTAGATTTAGTTAGTTGTGGCTTACCTATATTAAAGTTGCTGCAAGCCTCTCCTTGACTCCTTTGATAATTTAAGGTCAAAAAGAATTGATTAAAAATTCCTTTTTTTGCTTTATTCTAGACTAAGATTGGACTTTTTCATTAGTCTCCATTATGTTAAGAAAACTGTGGGATCAAACAGGTGACTTGGTAACCA
>JBCDDV010000294.1:0-4665 GCA_039180145.1 Cyanobacteria bacterium P01_G01_bin.49
AATGCGTTGAGTGGCTTTGTACCCATCAATAATTGGCATTCTCATATCCATCCAAATTAAATGGGGTTCCCAAGCTTCCCAAACGTCTAACGCTTCTTGTCCATTACTTGCTTGACGAACATTAAATCCCATTGAAGAGAGTAATTTGACCAAGAGGATGCGACTTTCTAAACGATCATCTACTGCTAGAATACGATATTGCGGTTGATTAGGGGCTAACCCGATGACTCTGCGGGTGGGTTTATTAATTTTGATGGAATTAGCTGTGACGATGTTGGCTTTAATGGTAAAGGCAAACAAACTACCTCTACCTAAAACACTACTAACGGTAATCTTTCCTCCCATTAATTGCACAAATTTGCGACTAATGGGTAATCCCAACCCTGTTCCCTCATGAGAGTTTTTTCCGGCTTCTGTTTGTCCGAACGCTTCAAATAATTGACCGATTTCTGCCTCGGCAATTCCTGGGCCAGTATCTTCTACTTCAAAGGTTAATGTAATTGATTTTTTCTTGTTTTTGGGGGTGTCTCCTTTTACTCGCAAAATCACTCCCCCTTCTTGCGTAAATTTAATGGCATTACCTAATAAATTAATTAAGACTTGACGTAATTTTCCTTCGTCGGTTTGAATATATTGGGGAACGGCTGGTGTCTGTTCAATAATTAATTGCAAATTCTTTTCTTCTGCTTTGAGATATAGCATTGACTCTAAATTATTGAGGAGGCGATAGAGATCAAAACTGCTTTGATTAAAGGTGGTTCGACCCGCTTCTATTTTGGTCATTTCTAGAATATCATTAATGAGTTCTAATAAGTGTTCTCCACTGCGACCAATAATGTTTAAATTTTGCTTGTTTTCTTCGTTTAAATAGTCATCCCTTTGCATCACTTGAGTAAAACCTAAAATAGCATTCAAAGGGGTTCTTAATTCATGACTCATACTGGCTAAAAATTCACTTTTAGCACGGTTAGCAGCATCGGCTGTTTCTTTGGCTTTTTTGAGGGCTTCTTCTGCTTGTTTGCGTTCAGTAATATCTCTAATAATAGCGGTGAAAATGGTTCGTCCCCGCAGTTGAATTTTAGAAATAGATACTTCAGCTAAAAATTCTGTTCCATCTTTACGTTGTCCAAAAACGGGGCGGCGCCCTCCCATTTGTCTAGCCGTTTCTGGTGTCTGCTGAAACATCTTAATATGTTGCTGATGGTCTTCAGTGAAACGAGGAGGAATCAATTGCTTAAAGGGTTGTCCTAATACTTCTTCAGATGTGTAGCCGAAGGTTTGTTGTGCAGCATGATTAAATAAGGTAATATTTTGATTTTCGTCAATGGAAATAATGGCCTCATTCGCATTATCTAAAATACCAGCAAACCTTGTTTGGGATTCTTTTTGCGCTTCCTCGGCATTGAATCTTGCTTGGGCAATTGCCATTAATTCTCCCACCAATTTTAAGAGATTAATTTCTTCTTTTGTCCAGATTTTAGTCGGGTTGCCATCTAGTCCTAAATAGCCTAACGTTTTCTTGGCAGCCATCATGGGGACAACCGCTGTCGTAGGACTTAAACTGTTTTCAAAGGCATCTTTTTCAGCAACAGCTTCTAGAGGAATATCGTCGAGGGTATTAATACAAATTGATTGTCCGTTAATGAGTTGTTGAGAGAACCAAGGAAAGATTTCTAAGGGGATATTTTGAGAATCATTAATAGTAGACGGCGTATATTCACTACACCATTCATGCACCATACTCCAGACTTGTTGTTCGGGAAAATAATGAATAATATAACTACGATCGCACTCAGTAAATCTTCCTAATGCTTCTAAGGTAAAATTAACAGCCGTATAGAGGTCTTGATCAATTAATTGTCGGGCAATATTACTCAATAATCCATCACGTTCGGCTTGTTTTTTAACTGATTCTTCTCGTTGTTTTCGTTCTGTAATATCTCGGCTAATCCCAATGGTTCCCATCAGTTTCCCTTCAGAACAACAAAAGGGGGTTTTTAGGGTATCAACTAAGCGACGATTATTATCAGGATAAGTCAACCATTCTTCATTGCGTTGAGAACATTGTTGTTGCATCATTAAGCGGTCTTGTTGCCGAAAGAATAAGGCCTCTTCTGGCGGAAATAAATCAAAATCGCTTTTGCCAATAATTTCTGTTCTCTTTAACCCAACGAATTCCTCAAAGGCATTATTACACATCGTATATCGACCTTGAGCATCTTTGCAAAAGACTAAATCTGGGATGCAATCAATTAATGAGGTTAAGATTATTTGTTCTTCTTTGCGATCGCTAATATCACTATGAGAACCTGCCATTCTAATCGGTTTTCCTGTTTCATCCCATAAAGCTTGTCCTCTTGATAAAATCCATTTATAGTTACCATCTCGGCATTTCAGTCTAAATTCTGCACTGTAATGATGAGTTTTTCTCTCTAAATGTTCTTGGACAATTTTTAACACTCTATCGACATCCCCAGGATGAAGTAATTGTCGCCAGGTATTAATATGATTGGGTAATTCTTCATCTTCATAGCCTAACATTTCCTTCCAACGAGCAGAAAAAAGCATTTCATCTGTTTTGAGGTTCCAGTCCCAAATTCCTTCATTGGTTCCTTTTAACACCAATTGCCAACGTTCTTCATTTTCTCGTAGGGTTTCTTGCATTTTTAAGGCTTCTTGTTTCGCTGCCTGCAAGCTAGCAATTTCTGTTTGCAACTGTTCAATTTTGTCCTGAACTGTCTGAGATGTTTGAACCCTTTTCATATCTTTGTAACCTCGATGGGAAGTGACAATAATTAATCGCTACCTTTGAAAATTTAATTAAAATTCAATTACAAAATAATCAGAATAAGAAATATACCTTACTCAAAATTATAGCGAATTGCTTAACTTGAAGCGGTACTTAAGAAGACAAAATACCCCATTTGTGGAAGAATGGGGTATTTTTTAAGAGAAAGTAAGGAATTGTCGCCGACTTATTATACTTATTATTAAATTAATTTACTGAATCGCCACTAGTTCAAGTTCAAAGGTTAAATCTTCTCCTGCTAAAGGATGATTCGCGTCCAATGTAACTTTCGCTTCAGAAATATCTTTGACGAGAACGGGAATTGCTTGACCACTAGGATGACGCATCTGTAATTGCTGTCCTACTTCTACGGATAATTCTGGTGGCATTTGTTCTTGTTCAACCACCATCACTAATTCTTGACGATAAGAACCATAAGCTTGATCAGAGGGAATATCAATGGTTTTTTCGTCTCCTGGACTCATCCCAATCACTGCCTCATCAAAACCAGCAATGACTTGACCCTTTCCCAGAGAGAATTCTAAAGGATCACGATCAATAGAAGAATCAAAGATTGTCCCGTCTCCTAATTTCCCAGTGTAATTTACCTTGACTGTATCACCAACTTTGGCTTGTACCATTTTACTAAACCTGCTAAATTTATTTGTCTATAGTGGGACTTTTTTACGGTAGTTTTTTCTATCGGTTTTGTCAACTTGTAACCTCTCAAAAAACTTAAAGAATCATTAATAATCAAGGAACGATGAGTAATCAAATACAGCCAAAAATTGCAACATTAAATTTATTAACCCTTGCTTCTGGCGATCAACTTTCGATCAAAGTTTACAAGTTTATTGGTAAAAAAAGCAGTAAAAAAGTTTACATACAAGCTAATTTACATGGGTCAGAAATTGTCGGAAATTTAGTGATTCACCAGTTAATTCTCTTTTTATCTACTCTTCAAGAAACACAAATTTCTGGAGAAATATGGTTGGTTCCTGTTTGTAATCCTCTAGGCAGTAATCAGAGAAATCATTTTTTTGCAACGGGACGATATAATAGTTATGATGGCAAGGATTGGAATCGGATTTTTTGGGATTATGAAAAAGTTTGCCAAGATTTGGAAAGCTTTGTTAAGTCTCATTTTAAGCTTGATTCTCTCACGATCCAAGAAAATTTTTTAGAGAAGCAGCAAGCAGCATTTAAAAAGCAGTTAGATAAAATAAATAGCTACCGTAGCGCACCTTTATTTGAACAATACCGCTATCAATTACAATCTCTTTCGATAGATGCTAATTATGTAATTGATATTCATAGTTCTACTAATCAAGGCATTGATTATTTGTTTTGTTTTCCAGGACATCAAGAAGAGAGTGCTAGATATTTTAAAATCGGTCATGGGATTTTGATGGATACCTATGATGGAAATGCCTTTGATGAAGCATTTATGAAACCTTGGTTAGCCTTAGAAAAGAAGTTTAAAGACTGGGGACGAGAAATCGAATTTGATGTAGAATCTTGGACAATTGAATTGGGTGCAGGAATGACCATGAACCCCGAATCTGTGGCAATTGGGTTTGAAGGAATTAAAAACTATTTGGTTAGAAAAGGTATTCTCAATCTTCCGAATTATACTCTCGAAAGCAATGAAATTAAATTAGTGCCTCGTCAGCAAATAAAAAATTACTATGCACCGACAGGCGGAATGATTCAAAATCAAGTAGCCCTAAAAAGTTTAGTGAAAAAAGGACAGATAGTTTATCAAATTTTGAGCTTTGATAAGCAAGAAAAATTGCCCAAAATTATTGATATTCATGCTGAAAAAGATGGCTTTATTTTTGATGTTTCAAAAAATCATTCGGTTAACCAAGGAGAAT
>JBCDDV010000295.1:0-4661 GCA_039180145.1 Cyanobacteria bacterium P01_G01_bin.49
AAAAAATACAAAAAATAGAAAATCTTATTAACGCGCCTCTGGTATTGTTTTTAGAACAACTTCAAAAACAAAAAACTGTTTCTAATCAAAAAAGTAGTCAGCAATTAAAATTTAACTTAAATGAACAACATTTACAGAAAATCTTTGAAAACTATTTGAAGCATCTATCTATATTGGTTGAAATTTGTGATGATGAGGCTATTCTTCCTGGATAAGCTTTGCTTTTTTTGTATTCTAATTCAAGTTCTTTCATGAGAGTCTTCCTTAAGGTAGATGATAAAAAAAGGTGATTTGAATAAAATTATAAGGTGGTTTCTACGGCTTTTCGTAACCTCATTTGACTAAATTATGCTTTCTTTTATGAGATTACAGAGTCTAGAATTCATAGTATTTTTTAGCGGTTTGAATCCGCGCTTTCAACTCCCAACCAAAGGAAAAACACCATGCAAAACATTAATAAAAACGAATTAATCGGCTATCTTTTGACAATATTGGCAACGGCTCTTGGCTTACTGGTAGTCGATATCTTGTTTCCTGGCGTAAACTTATCAAACATCTTATCAGCCTTGATTGCAGGTGCTGTAATTGGCGCAATTAACTCTACTGTTAAGCCTGTTTTATCGACTCTTTCCCTGCCGTTGAATGTATTGAGCCTAGGACTATTTTCACTAGTTATTAACGGCGTTTGTTTTTGGTTAGCGTCAGTCGTTGTTCCAGGCTTTAGAGTAGCTGGTTTGTTATCCTTCTTATTAGCTCCCGTTATTCTATCTGCCGTCAACACTTTCCTACTCAATTACTTCACAGCAAAATATCCAACTGCGCTGGATACCCAAGCAACAGAATAACTAGAAAGCGTCAATAATAAATTTGGATCTGAGGAAAACAAGATGTGGGTAGAGACATTAGCCAGAGCGGGATATGCTGCCAAAGCAGTCGTCTATGGAACCGTTGCGGTTTTAGCGATACAAACTGCTATTGGTTCAGGGGGAAAAACAACTGGTAGCTCAGGCGCGCTTCATTCCATAGGAGCGCAACCCTTCGGTAAGTTTTTGTTGACTTTGGTGGCGGTAGGCATATTTAGCTATGCTTTATGGCGTATTGTCCAGGCTATTTTCGACCCTGAACATCGTAAAACAGACGCTAAAAATTTAGCTAAGCGTGCTGGCTATTTTTTCTCAGGTCTAATTTATGGAGCTTTAGGATTTGAGGCGATCGCCATAGTCAACGATAGTGCTTCCCAAGGTGGCGGCAACTCCCAATCAGATTGGACAGCTAAGCTGCTCGCACAACCCTTTGGCCAATGGTTAGTCGCCCTTGTCGGGGCTGGTACTATAGGACTTGGGTTGTATCGATTGTACCGCGCCTACAAAGTTAAATTTCGCAAAAAACTTGATCTCACAGAATTGAGTGCTAAAACACAAAAGTGGCTCATTCGTATTTGTCGATTTGGAATTGCTGCTAGAGGAATCATCTTTATCATTATCGGGGGTTTCTTCATACAAGCCTCTCAACAATATGACCCCAATAAAGCCAAGGGACTTGATGGTACATTGCAAGCCTTAGCGCAGCAATCTCATGGAAAAATTATCTTAGGTATCGTTGCTTTTGGACTACTCGCCTATAGTATTTATTTATTTGTCCAAGCTAGATATCGTCAGATACCAAATCAATCTCTGTCTGATGTAACCTCTTAAAAATTGAACAAGATAGGAGGCTGATAAAAAGTAATTTATTGATTTATAAGTAACTAATTATTGTCTCTCGAAGTAGAGTGAAAGCCTAAATTTTTTGACTAAAATACTGCGTCTCCGTTAAACTCTGCTAGAGTTACCCTCAAAAACGATAGTGGTTAAAATCGACAAAAAAGACTGGAAAAAAGAACTAAATGATATCATTCGTGGCGCATCAGGCGGATTCTTATTTGGCATTCCCCTTCTCTACACGATGGAAGTTTGGCAGATTGGTTCTGAAATTGATTCGTCCCTAACACTCCTAATTTTGTTAATTACTTACGTTACCGTATTTAGCTTAAACCGTATTGAGGGCTTTCGTAGACACAAGAGAGATAGTTTAATTGATGCGATTTTAGAAAGTATTGAAGCCTTAGCCATTGGTTTTGTTTGTTCTAGTGCTACCTTAATTCTGTTACAAAGAATAACGATTACCACCCCTTTAGAAGAAATCTTGGGAAAAACAATTTTTGAGACAGTTCCCTTTGCAATCGGTGCTGCTCTTGCTAGGCTTTTATTAAGCGGAGAACCGACCAAACCTTTATCGGAAAACGGCTCTTTTTCACAAAAATCACATAATCAAAATCAAATAAAAGTTAATGATACGCTAGCTGATATTAGTGCTAGTTTGATGGGGACGATGATTATCGCTTTTAGCATTGCTCCAACAGACGAAGTTCGCAATCTGGCGGTTTCTGCATCACCTCCCTGGCTATTAGCAATTGTAATTTCTTCTTTATTGATTTCTTATATGATTGTCTTTACCGCAGGGTTTACAAACCAACGAAAACGTCAAAAACAACGAGGTTTTTTTCAAACCCCTGAAACGGAAACAATTATATCTTATTTAATTGCTCTTATCGCATCTGCTTTGATGTTATGGTTTTTCCAGCGACTAAATTTTGAGATGACCTGGTTTTTGTGGTTACAAAATACAATTATTTTAGGGCTTCCCGCAGCGATTGGAGGAGCAGCAGGACGTATTGCAGTATGAGTCTTAATTCGTCTTCTGATGGGTCGTCACCTCGTCGTTCTCTCCCTGAAAAACTGAGCTTTGGTATTGCGATCGCTATTTTAATCATTCTTATCGGTCTAATTATCTACAGTTGGCGATCGCAATCAAATAAGCCTCCCATTTTATCGGTTAATTTTGGACAACAAATTCGACAGGTTCAAGGACAATATTATGTTCCTTTTGTGGTTACCAATGAAGGGGAACAAGCGGTCAAATCGGTGCGTATTATTGGACAGTTGAAGATTGGAACAACTATTGAGCAGATTGGAGAACAAGAAGTTGATTTTCTCTCCAGAGGCGAAACCGTTTCAGGTGCATTCATCTTTACCTATGATCCTCAAGATGGAGAATTAACAGTTCGTGTATCGGGTTATAAACTCCCTTAGAAACTGTTATCTCGTTAAGAAGTTCCTTCTGAGGATAGATGATTCTAGGTTAAAAATAGATTAGGATTTTCTTAGCAATTTACCATGAAAGTATAAATAATCATCAAAATGTCTAAGTATCCAATCAATAGAAATGACAAATCAAATAAAAAAATTATTTTATATGTTGTTGGACTAAGTTTAATTATCATCGCACTGTTTATTATCTTGAAACAGTTTGGTCTGTTATCAGCTATTCCTGGCTATGTTTTTCTGGTTATTGCTTTGATAATTATCGGGGTTAGTATTATTGCCGGAATTAATAAAAGTTAATAATTTATGTTAAATCGCTCAATTAGTTTTCTTTGCTTATTATTTTATAGGCAACTGCAACTAGGCTGTGATGGCAAGACAAAAAGACGAAAAATCTAGACTCATTTCTGCCGACGACTGCCAAACAAATGAGCATAAACGTAGGTGAATTCGCAGCCCAAAAAGAAGATTTGACAAGTTAGATAAATCCATAATAAAAGTACCATAACTCCGCCAATCACGCCATAAGCACGGAATTGCTCACCGATTCTGATCACCCCACTACTCACTAATCCTTGAAGCAATGAAAATAAGCTTACTGTGATTAAGGCACCAATCCAAATATCTCCCCACTTTATCCGCGTAGAAGGAAGGGTTTTAAATAAAATCATGATGACCAAAGTCAAGAGTAAAAATGTTATCCCAGGTTGTAAGCTATTCCATAATAATGCTTCATCAAACTGAATCCATCCAACGATTTGTTCAACATTTCTCAACAATTTTAAAATTACTTTTAAAGCAATATTAGAAACTAGAGAAATTAAGAGCAAAGCTGTTGAACTCAATACTAAAAGAAAGGCAACAACTTGATTTTTGATAAAATCAAGAACTTGCCAAATAAAACCAATTCGACGATCTTTATGTTCATGCACTTTCCAAATTTTATCCATTGCCCGATTTAAGGCACCAAAAATACGACTGGCTGTCACAAATAGGATAACAAAACCAATAATTCCTGCGCCTAAACTACTTTCATTAATATTCACTAAAGTGCTTTCTACTATCTTGTAAGCTTCGAGAGGTAAAGCACTTTTGGCAAAGCGTAAAATCTGGATGTAAGCACTGGTGTCAGGGCCAAAAATTAAGCCAGTAATGCTGAGGATAACTAGCAGAATAGGGAATAGAGAAAAAAGAGCATAATAAGCAAGTGCTGCTCCCATTTCCAAGCATTCGTCTTGTTGCCATTTAATCAGAGTACGAGTCAATAATTGTACTATTTTGGATGGCAGTATACGGGTTTGGACAAATTTAATCACGGTGATTTATTGATGAGGGATAAGGAGCAACCATTAAATTTTAATGCTAAATTTGTAATTGATCGGGACTTCTGATAAGTGGTCGGACATAAATAAAATGAACCGTAGAGAAGAAATGTAAGTAAGCTGTAACCCCTCTCCCTGCTCCCTACTCCCGTCTCCCCTGCTCACTTCACAGTAACGTTTATTTTTGTCCAGGTAC
>JBCDDV010000296.1:0-4648 GCA_039180145.1 Cyanobacteria bacterium P01_G01_bin.49
CAAAAATCCAATGCCGATCCTGAAAAATATAAAAATCTTCATCAAGTTGAGCAAGCAAATGATACACTTGCGATTCTCCACGTAAATTAGGATTAGAAGGCGCATCGGGGGGAAACATTTTAGCCATGATCAATATTATCCATAATTGAAAAAGAGCGATCGCAACTCTCTAACCCCTAACTTACCCAAAAAATGTCTCATATTTATCATGACTTCCAATCCAAAACCATGTAACCGTATCTTGTTCCAAAATTCCAATAGCACGGTAATTTCGAGTAATTCTAACTGACCAAATAAAATATCCTCATCACGATTAATACATTTAAAGTGAAGAGAAGGATGAAAAGGATTACTTGACCATAAGTGATAAGCTTTTCTCGCTGCTTGACGAATCTCTAAAGGAAGCTCATAGTATTCTGACCAAAAGGACGGTAAAGTAGCGGACTTCATAATTGATCATAGTCCATTGATTGCCTCTGTCCTTGAGCAATTTGTTGTTTTGCCAGTTTTGCTGTTTCTACTAACTTATTTTGGGTTTTGCGAAACGATTGATCCCACTGTAATTCATCTTCAAGATCAGAAATATATTCTCGTAAATACTCAATAATTTGCTCCTGTTGCGCATCAGGGAGAGATTCTAAAATTTTAACAACTATTGCAATATTTTCCTCTGACATTGTTATTCTACAGACTAGGAATTAGTGAAGATATTTGAATCATAACATCTGCTACTAATTACCAGAAAAGCCCGTGACGAGGATTGAACTCGTGACCTCACCCTTACCAAGGGTGTGCTCTACCACTGAGCCACACGGGCATCTAAAACTTTATGGTGGGCCGAGCTGGATTTGAACCAGCGTAGGCGTAGCCAGCGGATTTACAGTCCGCCCCCATTAACCACTCGGGCATCGACCCATTTATCTCACAATTAGCAATACTAACATAAAAACGATGACGCATCAACCCTAACTGAAAAATAAATTTTTAGTTCGGTAGCTAATTTTCTAGCAATCAAGTCCGTTAGTGGTTCATAATGAAGTAGTTTATTAACGCTGTATTATAAACCTTTTCATATAAGTTAGCCTTGCTGAGTCTCCTATACAAAGTCCGAGAGATTATTAGACGCTGGTGGTCGGAATTTACCCTGCAAACCAAATTAATGGCAGCAGCTACCCTGGCCGTCTCCTTATTCATGAGTGGTTTAACTTTCTGGGCAGTCAATAGCATTCAACAAGATGCCCAATTGAGTGACACGCGGTTTGGTCGAGATTTGGGGCTATTATTAGCTTCTAATGTTTCTCCTTTAATCGCTGAAGATAATTTAACAGATGTCGCCCGCTTTTCTGGTCGTTTTTATCAAAGCACGTCTAGTGTGAGATATATGATTTATGCTGATAAAGACGGGCAAATTTTCTTTGGCATTCCTTATTCTGCGGCAGAGGTTCAAAACTCTCTAACCATCAAACGTCACATTGAATTACCTGACATTGAGTTAGACGGTAATAGCTTACCAATGGTACGTCAACATCAGAGTCCTAATGGTGAGGTAACTGATGTTTTTGTTCCCCTCAAACACGAAGGCAAATATCTAGGAATTTTAGCCATTGGTATTAATCCAAATCCAACAGTCGTTAATTCTTCTAATTTAACTCGTGATGTCACAATTGCCGTCTTTGTCGCCATTTGGGCGATGGTTATTTTGGGTGCAGTCTTTAATGCCTTAACCATCACTCGTCCGATCAAAGAACTATTAGTTGGTGTGAAAAACATTGCAGCCGGAAATTTCAAGCAACGCATCAATCTTCCTTTTGGAGGAGAGTTAGGCGAGTTGATATTTAGCTTTAATGAAATGGCAGAACGTCTCGAACGCTATGAAGAGCAGAATATTGAAGAATTGACCTCAGAGAAGGCCAAATTAGATACCTTAGTTTCTACCATTGTTGATGGGGCGATTTTATTAGATACCAATTTACAATTACTATTAGTTAATCCGACTGCGAGACGGATGTTCGGCTGGGAAGGACAAGATGTTATTTCTGATAATGTTTTAAACTTGTTGCCAGCAGAATTAACGAATCAATTAACATCACCGCTACAACAAATGATTCAGCAAGAAACTGAATCATTTGAAGAGTCTGATACAGACAGTGATTCACAACCATCAAAAACATCTAAATCAGAACAGGGAATATCTCCAGGAGAATTTCGTATTCCTTTGACTCAGCCAACTCAAAGAATTGTGCGGATTCTTCTCACTCAAGTATTTGATCAACATCGAGAAACCTTGAAAGGTATTGCGATGACAGTACAAGATATTACCCGTGAGGTTGAATTAAATGAAGCCAAAAGTCAGTTCATTAGTAATGTATCCCATGAATTAAGAACCCCTTTATTTAATATCAAATCTTTTATCGAAACCCTTTCCGAATTTGGGGAGGATTTAACAGAAACAGAACGAAAAGAATTTTTAGAAACAGCCAATCATGAAACTGACCGTCTCACCCGTTTAGTCAATGATGTGTTAGATTTGTCCCGATTAGAATCATCAAAAACTTATCATTTGGATGGGATTGATTTACCACAATTAATTGAACAAATTTTACGCACTTATCAATTAAATGCTAAGGATAAGAAATTAGAATTAATTCAAGAAATCGAGGCTAATTTACCCTTAGTATTAGGTCATTATGATTTATTGCTACAAGTCATCACAAATTTAGTCGGTAATAGTCTTAAATTTACCTCATCGGGAGGAAAAGTTGTCATCCGTGCCTACCATCTTCAAGGAACTTCCAAAAAGTCTCAACATAAATCATTTGTTAGAGTAGAAATCTCTGATACAGGCATTGGTATTGATCCAGAAGATCAAGAGGCAATCTTTGACCGTTTTTTCCGCGTCGAAAATCGGGTTCATACGTTAGAAGGCACAGGACTAGGACTCTCTATTGTGAAACACATTATCGATAAACATCGCAGCCGCATTTATCTGATCAGTGAGGTGGGAGTCGGGACAACTTTTTGGTTTGATTTAGCTATTTATGAAGAAAATTGTCAGGCATCAGGCGGTGGTAGTAAGGAGGCAGAATTACCGACAACGGTACAAATTAACCCCAGCACTCTATTATTTTGATAAAGCGATCGCCACACTAATTGCGATTAACCCTAAAATTAATAATAAACTTCGATTGCGATAACACCAGCGTTGTATCGCTTTGATGGGGTTAGCTGCTTTCAATTGAATGGTTTCTTCTACCACTAAAGGTTCAGCCTTATCGTGAAAAAGAGTACAGGTCTTCGCATAGGGACGTTTAGAGTACGTACAGCTATCATCTTCATTATAGGTACAGCGACAGCACAAAAATTCGTCTTGACTGGCTTGATATAAAGGAATGCCTGGGTGACCATAGGCTTTAAGGGTAGTTTTGCAAAAAGGACATTCAATCGCTTGTGTATTAACTGGTTGTTGACATTGGGGACAGGTAGGCATAGATTAGGTTGTTTTCAACATTTTCTTATTTATATATTAAATGCGGCAAAACTCACTAATATAAAGACATATAAGAATTTGTATTATGTTGACACAATCACCAGTTTGAAAAGCTATAATTGGACTCAATCCGGGTTATTAGTCCAAAACAGCCAGTTTTGTTATATCTTGTCAGTTAATTTCTAATCTCTATTGTATTTTAGCTATCAAAAGATGGAATTCACTATTCGAGAATATCCAACTATCCGTTTTGGCAGGCATCGGTTTCGTTTCCGTTTGGTTTAAGCTCTTGATGATTATCTTCAGTTCTGGAAAGTTTTAATGAATTTTATTGACAAAATACCGTTAGATTTAAACGTTATTTTTTCCTCAGCTTATTGGGATTTGAGCGGAGTTAATACGGTTTCTATTACTTTGATAAGAGGGCTTCGTGCTTCTGGAATATCCGCTAAAGTATTAAGAACGATACCAGATGAACAAGGCATTAATCCGATGCCTTTTCCCTCTGATATACCATTAGATAAATTGCCAGTAACCGAGAAAGATACTTGGAAAGATCGCTGGCGCAAAATGATCCACTATCTTGAAAAACAAGCTCCTTGTATTTATATTCCTAATTACGATTGGAAGCACTCTTGTGTTAGTCCAAAACTTTCTAACCAAGTAATGGTTATTGGCATTATCCATAGCGACGATCCTTTATACTATGAGCATGTTTCTCGACTTGGTAACTATTGGAATGCTATGGTTGCTGTTAGTCAAAATCTGGAGCAAAAAACAGCCGAGAAATTTCCTAATTTAGCCTCTAAACTCTTAGCGATTCCCAATGGAGTATCCATTTCTCAAGTTTTGCCTCAAAGAGTTCTAAATCCTCAAACACCTCTCAAAATTGTCTATACTGGACGACTGGTTAACTATCAAAAGCGAGTTGCTGACTTACCCAAAATTATTACTAAACTTCTATTTTGTAATTGGTAAGTTTTGGTTTTTAACAGAACCATTAAGACAATTTTCTCCGTCTAGTTCTCACATACAATAATCGATACCTATTCCCCGCATTTGCATTCATTTTTTTCAGTTTTACACATGTAACGTCTTAGATGCTTGCGAGAGAATGGAAACTGCAACGTGTGTTATAGAGGCTCACCAGAGCAACATCTG
>JBCDDV010000297.1:0-4646 GCA_039180145.1 Cyanobacteria bacterium P01_G01_bin.49
ATCGCTACAGGAGACGGAGACGGGATGAGTAAATGGCTAAAAGGAGACAAACTTGAGAACTATGCCGATTATATGTCTTTAAATCAGCCAATTTCCAATGATGAATCTCTTAATACGGCTATTCAACAAATTTCTGGAATAAAAAAGCGCATGGGGCCATCTACTCATAATGCCCTCAGTCGTGCCTTATTAGACTTCTCCAATCGCCTTGTTCCCTATCTTACCGAAGAACGCTATGCAGGACGCTTAATCTACAGTGGTGGCGATGATGTTCTTGCCTATACTAACCTTTGGGAATGGGATAAATGGTTATGGGATATCAGAGAATGTTTTCGAGGACATGAAGACCCAAATGGAGAATTTAGCCATGACGGAAACTACTGGAAGCGACAGAACAATGGTTCTCGTCCTCTCTTCACAATGGGGAAAAATGCTACCGTTAGCTTTGGGGTAGTCATTGCTCATCACTCTGTTCCCCTAGCTATTACTTTAGAAAACCTCTGGGAAGCCGAAAAAAAAGCCAAAAATTATCAATATAAAGACACAGAAAATCAAAAGAAGAAAAAAGATGCAGTCCAAGTCAGAGTATTATTCGGTAATGGCAATAAATTGCAAGCAACCACTCAATTTGATGTATTTAATCAATGGAAAAAACTGATTGAACTTGAATTAACTAAACCTATTGAACCCAGTTTGTTTGAACAAGCCGCACAACTCTGGGAACAACATCCCGCTCCTGGTGTTGAGGCTATAACCCCCTGGACAATTGCTTTTTGCGATCGCAGAGAAGGGTTACAAGGAACAGACAAAGAGCGTTTTCAAAACCAATTACAAGAAACCTTAAGGCAACTGTACTGTAACACACTTAATACTCCCGACAGTGAAATAAAAAACTGGTTAAAACTTGCGGCCCATGTCTTAAGAAATCGCAATATTAAACCAAATATAGGAGTAATCAATGACTAATAAAAAGTGGTATAAAATTACTCCTTTAGACGTTCTTTTATTTCGTGATGCTAAACCGTTTAGTCCTGGGGAAAGGGCCTGGGCAGGTAGTATCTTCCCCCCTCCTGGACACGCCATTGCTGGTGCTATTAGAGATTTACTTCAGTCAACAATTGACATAAAACTTACAGGGCTTTTTCTCTGTTATGAAAATCAGCTTTATTTGCCATTTCCCTTTAGTTACGATAGAGAACATTTGTGTCGAATTGAGAATAAAACAATTCCCATTCCTATTATTCCTTTATGTTGGGATAATAATCATCCTCTTAATAACCTTTTGAAAACAGATATAAGTCGTTCTCAACCAATGGTCTTAGACTCAAATTATACCAAAGACGATGATTTAGAAGGTCAATACTTATCTTATCTGTGTTATGAAGCCATTTTAGAATACTTGGAAACAGGAAAAATATCAGGTAAAAAATGGCATAAACATCTTCTTAATTCCAATACTTCTCCTCAACCTTGGACAATAGAAACCCGTCCCCATAACACCATAACTCAAGGCACTCGACAAGTTTTAGATGAAGATGGTTACTTTGTGGAAAATACTGTTCGTCTAGAAGATGGATGGAGTTTAGCAATAGGAATTAAAGCAAAAAATGAGGACAAAATTTTAAAATTAACTGATAATTCTCAAGTCATACGCTTAGGTGGAGAAGGACATCGTGCGATTCTTGAAAGATGTCCCCAGTTAGGAGAACAATGGCAACAATTACAGAAAATATCCCAAGATAATCAGAAAAAAGCAGGTAAAAAAATCGCTTACTTAGTAACACCTGGGGTATTTGAGCGCAGACAACGCAATAATCATGCTCATTGTAAACCATCTCCTTGGGAATGGACGACTGCTTCTCAGGGTAATCCCAATCAAGAGAAAGGATGCTTAGTCAGTTTTGCCACAGATAAACCCTTAGTGATTAGTAATCGAATGCGTTTTGGAGAGAATATTAGCACTCCTGCACCACAAGTTTATGCTGCACCTGCTGGTAGTGTTTATTATGTGGAATCTGACTCAGAAATTACCCTATATCAAGATAGTAACGCCTCGAAACAAATTCAACGTTGGCGGGACTTAGGGTATAGCGAACTACTTTGGATTTCTTATCAATCTTAGGGAAATTATGACCAACTTAAACAGTGTTTATTTGTATCTTTATTCTCCCCTTCATACAGGAGGAACTACTCAAGAAGGAAACCTTGTCGGAATTGCCCGTGAAGCACACACTAATTTACCTTATATTCCTTCCAGTACCATTAGGGGAAGGCTAAGAGCAAGTATAGAAGATTCAGACCTCAAAATTCAATTATTTGGCCCTGAACTAAAGGATATTACTGGAAGATCTGAAGATGATTCCTCGAATAAATCCCAAGAAATATCTAATAATAATAACTTAGAACAAGGAGATATTTGGATAGGAGACGGGTCACTTTTATGGTTCCCCATTGCTTCTTTAAGTCACGGAGTTGTTTGGATTACTTGTCCGCGATTATTACAACGTTGGAAACGTTATAATTCTTCACTGCCTGAACTTCCTAAACTTCCTGAGTTTCGTTATTATACAAATTTAGGAACTGAAAATCCGATTTATTTGCGAGATGCTGTTGTTAAAAATGACTTAGAAAATTGGAAAGTTAAAGATAATTATAGGTGGGAAAATTTTATTCCTCAAGATAAATCAGATAGAGAGATTGAGCAAGTATTATTATTACCTAATAATCATTGTGCTACCTTGATTCAAATGGGACTATGGCGACAAGTAAAAATTAAATTAGATGAACATAAATCAGTTGACGGAGGCTTTCGATATGAAGAAGCCATTCCTTCTGATACTTTGATGTATTTTCCTTGGGGATTAACTTCCCAAGTGAGAGATATTGATCAAAAAGAGCTTGAGGGTGAAAATTCTAAAAAACAAAAAGAACTACATAAAAAACGAATAGATCTTGCTAAAAAACATCAAATAAATTCTGACAAAGATACCAAAATTGTTGAACAACTTTTCACTAAACAACTACGAAGTGAAAGTCTAGAAATTTTACAAATTGGTGGACAAGAAAGCTTAGGGAGAGGTTTCGTTAAACAATGGATGTGGAATTCTTCTAATCAACCCACAGAAACTAATTTACAAACGACAGAGGTAAAATAATGACAGTAGAAATCTTTGATCCAAGAGTATTAGCTAATCCAGTTTATAAAAAACTATATAAACTTAGAGAGGACTATGACACAAACTTAAAGAATGGAGTAATTACTAAAGACCAATACGATAGTCGCCTTAAAGAACAAAAAAAGCAAGCGATTGAGCTTTATACTTATCTCTCAACTTGGGGCTTAATGCGATTAAAAGCTGAAGAACTTGCTTTGAATAAAGAAAATATTCAAAAAACTTCTGATAATATTAAAGACCGAGTTAAAGTCTCTCAATATGGGAAATTAGAAGTGGTCCAAGAATTCTTTAACTCTTTACAAGGATTAATGCCTAACTCTCAAGATAAGTTAGAGCTAAAAAAAATCTCAAAAATGGATGTTGATGAATACTTAGGATTAACGGGATTAGCTTTAGCCTTAGCTCAAGAATTCAGTTTTTGGGGGAATGCAATTTATTACGATATAAAAGAGAAAGAAGGGGACTAACAAAATCAAATGTTATTGGATGGACTTCATCCACCACGTTATCTAAAACAATAATCATGACTCCTAATCCTTTACAAAGACCTCAACCCCCTCGTAAGCCAGCAACTCAGGCAAATAAAGCATTACAAAAACCCAAACAAAGACCTTCTCCTTCTCGTAATTCATCAGGAGTAGGAAGTAAAAATAATGGGAATATTGGTAATAACAACAGTGATAATGGGGGGAATAACGTTTTCCCTCCGTCTCCTTGGCTCAATGAAAATCATGAACCCTCACCTCATCCAACTGCTAGTTTTGTGGAATATTTACGTTGGATGCGTGAACCTAATCGAACTCTAAATAGAGAGGGAAAAGATCCGACTGATCCTAATACTAAACTTCAAATTCTTCAATTAGCGACAGATAAAGCAAATTATAAGAAACGTTTAGAGATCCTTAACCAACGTCTTGAACTAATGACGAAAAGCACCTTTTACGTTAAATGTGCTTGGCGTATCAGAGTGGGAGGACATCGGGGTCCAGAAAGTATTTTATTACCAGCTTTTGATGCTTTGGGAATGCCTTATATTCCTTCTTCTACTTTACGGGGTGTTGCCCGCTCTCAAGCTATTAGAGAAGTCATGAAAGATAAATGTCTTACCGACTGGAAACAAACAGAAAAAGATCCAAATATTATCAAATATTTTGGTGATTTGGAAGCAGATAGAGCCAATAAAATGGGTAAAGTTATTTTTTTTGATGCTTATCCTTTACCTAATGAACATGGGTTAACAATGGATATAGCTAATAATATCTGGCAATGGGAAGGCGAGACTCTCAAATATAGTCCAAATCCGAATCTTTTTCTCTCTTTGAAAAAAACAACTTTTCTGGTTGGATTAAAGTTAATTGATGGAGCTAAAGATCCTGATATTTTAGATAAGGTTAAACAATTGTTAATTAAAGGATTGCAAACAGGAGTTGGTTCTCAGGTAAATACAGGTTATGGAGAAATTTTTGTTCC
>JBCDDV010000298.1:0-4642 GCA_039180145.1 Cyanobacteria bacterium P01_G01_bin.49
AATATGTCCATTACTGGGGAAAGTTTTGATTATGGCCCCTACGCTTTTATTCCTAATTATGACCCAAAATTTACAGCAGCTTATTTTGATTATAGCGGACGCTATTGTTATGGAAATCAACCGTTAGTTTGTCGTGTTAATTTGGAGATGTTACAGTTACCATTAATGACAATTATTTCTCCTAAAAAGTTAGAAGCTTCCTTAAGGCAATTTGATGACTATTATCGAGAAGCTTATGGTCAATGTCTGTTTAAAAAATTGGGATTTGAAACCCTAACTTCTCATAAAAGAGATGAGTTGGTCGATAAAACGATTGATGTTTTAAAAGCTAGCAAAATAGGCTATCATGAATTTTTTGCTGATTTAGCTAGTCAATTTAATCGAGGATGGCGTGAAGATAAGACAACGATATTAGAAAATGTAGAATTACCCCCGGCTGACTGGGAGACTTGGCGACAAGTCTACCATGACATACTCATTCAAATACCTGAAGAAAAAATAGAGAAAGTGGGTGAAAACTTGCAGAAAAATAATCCTAAAATCCCTTTGCTCAGACCCCTAATTGAATCTATTTGGGAAGCGATCGCCTATGATAATAACTGGCAACCCTTCAATGAGTTAGTTGAACAACTCCAGAGAAAATAGAAAAAAAGGTTTAAGGGTTCTAGAGATCAGGCTAAACACAACTTTATGGACTAACGGTATCTACCATTGTCAGGTTACGACAAGGATATTAAACTTCTTACATCAACAATTAGAAAATTAATTTCAACTCACAAATCATCAAATAAATTGATGATTGTCTGTCTTGATGAGCGTTTTCTATTTCCCATTGCTAGCCTTATGCAACAAGTCGATTAAATACGATATACTAACTACGAGAAAAATTAGATTATGCCACGTTAGCTCAGTTGGTAGAGCACATCACTCGTAATGATGGGGCCATCGGTTCAAGTCCGATACGTGGCTTTCGCTGTCAAGCGTTGATAGATATCGATTGTGGCTATCAGCTACCAAACGGAGATATGTCGTCAGTCTAAACTTGGGGGCAACAATTATTGATAATAAGGTATAAATAATAACGATTGAAAATCGCCAAAGGAAATCTTTTTATGTCGTTACCGTCTAAACGAATTTTATTTATTAGCAATGGTCATGGCGAAGATAATCACTCTTCTTATGTTATTGAAACTTTACTAAAGATGTATCCTAACTTAGAGGTGGCGGCAATGCCCATCGTCGGTGAAGGTAGTGCCTATCATCGCCTCAATGTTCCCATTATTGGCCCTACTCAAAATATGCCCTCTGGGGGATTTTCTTATATTAATCGGTTGCGTCTTCTCACAGACCTAAAAGCAGGGTTAGTAGGGTTAAGCTGGCGACAGTTACAGGCAGTCTGGCAATATGCACCTAGTTGCGATTTAATTATGGCGACAGGAGATACGGTTTCTCAAGGGTTTGCCTATTCAACAGGATATCCCTACGTTTCTTTTATTTCTTGTCTGTCAGCACTTTATGAAGGACAGTTAAAAATTGGGCCATTTATTGGTACTTTTTTGCGATCGCAACGTTGTTTAACTGTGTTTACTAGAGATCCTTATACAGCCCAAGATTTACAAAAACAAGGCATCACCAAAGCCCAATTTGGGGGAATTCCTTCTTTAGATAAACTCATACCCACAGGGAAAGATTTACAACTCAATCCTGACGTTTTCATGATTGCTTTATTGCCAGGGTCAAGATTACCTGAAGCTGTTCGTAACTTTAAATTACAATTAGATTTCATCTTAGAAATTGTTAAAGTTATGTCTCTTGATACTGTACAATTTCGTGCTGCCTTAGTTCCTAAAGTGATGCAAGAATTAGGTGAAATTGCTGATAGTAAAGGATGGCAATATCGAGATCATAAATTAACTTATGAAACAGAGCAAGGAACCGTACAACTTTTGTGTTATTCAGATGCTTTTACTGATATTTTACATAATTGCACACTGATGTTAGGCATGGCAGGATTAGCGGTAGATCAAGGGGTAGCACTTGGCAAACCCGTGATTCAAGTACCAGGGGAAGGGCCTCAATTTACCTACGAATTTGCCGAAGCACAGACGCGATTAATCGGTAGTTGCGCTCAAACCGTCGGAAAAGGCCCTGCAACCCCCGAAACCCTGCGAGAAGCGGCTCAATGTGTCGCAAAAACCTTAAAGGACAAAGACTATCTTACTGATTGTGTCGAAAAAGGCAAAAATCGCTTTGGTTCTCCTGGTGCCTCTGCCAGAATTGCTCGTTTTTTGCTAGCCTATCTGGGAATCAATGAGGAACAGTTATTGGCGATCGGTGATCAATAGAGTTGTGTTCTTGATGATTAACCTGTCACGGAAGTTTAATTAACACCTGATACTTAAAATTTGACATGAAAAAACGTTCTAATTGGTGGCAAATCTTGCCTTATTTATGGACACAATGGCCATTATTAGTCAAAGGATTACTCTGTATTTTAGGCTTTGTTTCAGTTACTTTAGCTTTACCTTATTTAGCAGGTCAAGTTTCTTTATATATTGGTCAAGGGAATATCCAGCAAGTTGCCTATTGGTTAGGATTAGGAACTTTAGCCTTTTTAGTCAGAGGTATTTTTCAATACGGGCAAAATATCTTTATGATTGATGCTTCGTTGGAAATGGTTTTGAATATTCGTCAGCGAGTTTATGCTCATTTACATGAGTTAGGATTAGATTATTTTGAAACCGCAAAAACGGGAGATCTGACCTATCGATTAACGGAAGATATTGATAAAGTTGGAGAAATTGTTGATAAATTATCTCATCAATTTGTCTCTAATTTGCTGCAATTAATTGTGATTCCTGCATACATGTTTTATCTCAACTGGCAATTGACCCTTGCTAGTTTAATTTTAGCGCCTTTAATGGCTACTTTAGTGGGGCAGTTTGGTGAAAAATTATTGATTTTATCTCGTCGCAGCCAAAATCAAATCTCTAATCTTTCATCTTTATTAACTGAAGTTTTTAGTGGTATTCCTGTGGTTCAAGCATTCGCCGCACAAGATTATGAAGTGAACCGATTTACCCAAGAAGCTAAACAAAATCGTCAGGCAAGATATAAAGCAGAAAAATTAAAAGCAACTCAATATCCTGTCGTCGGTTTTTTGGAAGCAGTCAGTATTATGTCTCTTTTTTTTATTGGAGGATGGCAAATTTCTCAAGGGAATTTAAAATCAGAAGAGTTTGTCAGTTATTTAGCAGCAGTTGCTATCTTACTGCATCCGATTGATTTAATGACCAGTAACTATAATGAATTTAAACAAGCAGAAGCATCCGTTGATCGTATTTTTGAATTAATGGCTGAAAATCCCACAGTAGTTGAGAAAGATCAAGCATTGGTTTTACCTCAGGTAACAGGAAAAGTCGAATATTCAGAGGTAAGTTTTGCTTATAAATTAGGTAAACCTGTCCTAAAAAATCTCAGTTTATTAGCACAACCTGGACAAATCATTGCTTTAGTGGGTTCATCAGGTGCTGGAAAAACAACCTTAGTTAATTTACTTCCCCGTTTTTATGATCCCCAAGCCGGAAAAATTTTAATTGATGGGATTAATATTCAAGACGTTACCTTAAAAAGTCTGCGTCGTCAAATTGGGATTGTTCCCCAAGAAACGACTTTATTTTCAGGAACAATTGCTCAGAATATTGCTTATGGACAAGAACAATTAGATGATAAAGCAATAGAAAATGCGGCTAAAATTGCTAATGCCCATTCATTTATTATGCAATTATCTCAAGGCTATTATACTTGGGTAGGAGAACGAGGGGTGAACCTTTCTGGGGGACAAAAACAACGAATTGCGATCGCCAGAGCAGTCTTATTAAATCCCCGTATTATGATATTAGATGAAGCAACGTCAGCTTTAGATTCTGAATCAGAAGCATTGGTACAAGAAGCGTTAGAAAGGGTGATGGAAAATCGCACCGTTTTTGTGATTGCCCACCGTTTAAGTACAGTGCGTCGTGCTGATTGTATTTTAGTCTTAGAAAAGGGACAAGTTGTTGAATCAGGAACTCATAACGAGTTATTAGTAAAAGAAGGGCGTTATGCCAAGTTTTATCAGCAGCAATATGCTAAAGGTTCAGAGGAATTTTAGATATTATTGGCGTTGATAATTACTGCATTCCGTAGTTTTTTGTTGCATATTCGATCTGAAGCACAAGACGTGGTTCTGTCACCGGAGGTAAACCTTTGTGGAAACCAAAAGTATCTTCAACAAAACCAAATCCACTTTTCCCGCATAAGATGCGCAGGTTGTCTCGATCGTAAGCTGCAAAAATTTCCGAGTCACCATATCTTTTACGTAGCAGTTGATGACACAGTTTTTTCTGGCGGTGAGTGCCTACCATATAAACATGAGGGCCGCTATTTGAGGTAATATCAGTTAGATAAAAGAAAAATTTAAGAAAACAATAGTCATCTAAATCATAGTGAAAAAATTGAGCCGCTTTACGTCTTTGATAAGAAGTCGTTGCCGTCACGAAACTCCACCATAATCGACTCCCTAAATAAGCTGGCTTAGTCCCAAAATATTGAGCCGCTATCTCTATTAATTGGCAATCTTGAGCGATTTTCTCAATTATGG
>JBCDDV010000299.1:0-4642 GCA_039180145.1 Cyanobacteria bacterium P01_G01_bin.49
CATGAATACTATATCGTCTCCATCAGAGGTCTACCAAGGACAATTTGGGCAATTTACCATTACAGAAGAAGATCGTACTGAGGTAAAAATTTACCGTAGCGGATTGTTCTTAGCCGCATTGAGCTTTGCTATGGGCAGTGGATTAATTCTTATTGTGGGAGCAACCCCTTTGAGTTTAGGTTTATTTACTCCCCTATTTGTTATGTTTTGCCTCGGTTTAGGGATTAGTTTAGTGACTATTCATATTTACCTACGCCCTCTACATCGACTGTTACAATTATTCTGGGGAATCGGGGTAATTTCTGCTGTTGTCATTGGGTTTACCGCTGAAGAACCCTTCCCTCTCTTTGTCTACGATCATCCCTTAACAATATTAGGAATTGGCTTTATTTTTGCTGCCTTAACGGGGATTTATTTTAAGGAAGCATTTTGTTTTAATCGTCTCGAAACTAAATTATTAACCCCTCTTGTTCCCTTACTATTATTAGGGCATTTAACGGAGATTTTATCTCCGTTAACCGAACAAATATTACTGGGAATTTGGACGGGATTATTTATAATTTTTGCGATGCGTAAACTGTTCCAAGCGATCCCTCCAGATATAGGAGATAAGTCAGTTTTTACTTATTTGAAACAACAACGTTCTGCCTCTCCTTCTTAGTATTTAGATAATGTTCTTGGCCCTATTATTAAAACAAAAATTCTGGGGATTACTTCAATATAAACTTCAATGGACGCTATCGATACAGGGATGGTGTTTATTGTTGGGTTTGATTGTAATAATAACACTGATAATCTTCTTATTGATTCAACCATTTTTGACCGTTTCGAGTCCCTTAGAAGCAAAGGTCATGATCGTAGAAGGCTGGCTAACTGATGCAGCCATTAAAGGGGCGATCGCCGAGTTTAAAGCGCAAAATTACCATCTGATGATTACAACCGGAACTCCTATTCGTCGGGGGCAACAGTTTAGTCAATACAAAACTGACGCTGACTTAGCTGCGGCAACGGCGATCGCCCTAGGAGTCGATCCTCAAAAAGTAGTCGCTGTTCCCACTCCCGTTGTTAAAGTTAATCGAACGGCTGCCAGTGCCATCGGTGTTAAGGAGTGGTTATCGGAGTCCGACTTAACAGTTGAAACAGTAAACCTCTATTCCTACGATGTCCATACCCGTCGCAGTTGGTTAATTTTTCGGCAGGTTTTAGAACCAGAGATTAAAGTTGGGGCGATCGCCTATCATTCGCGCGACTATGATGCTCAGCAGTGGTGGAAAAGCAGTGAAGGGGTGAAGTCTGTTATTTTAGAAACTATTGCTTATTTCTATGCCCGATTTCTCTGGCGATATGATATTAATTAGTTGTTATTTAATTAATACTTTTCGCTCTCCATAAGCTAGTAATTTATCTAAAGTTTGCAGACGATTTTCCCAGACTTGGACTTGGTAAGGATGACGACGTTGATGTTCATTCATCCAACTGGGAAACTGTTGCTGAAATTGTTCTAAAGCTTGCCTAGCAGTAGCCAAAGTTTGGAGAGAAGGGTTAGTCGCTAATTGCTCCAAAGTAAAGGCTAACTTTTCTTCTTTTTCAGACCAACTATTCAGATTATTTTTAGCAATCATTAATTGCTGCTTTTCTAATAGAAAACGCCACTCTTTTTGTAACCCCTGATAACGCCCGATTGCTGCTTGGAAAGGTTGACGATAGGGTAAGGGTTGAGGGACTTGGGAAGCTTGAGTCCGACTTAATCGTGTTTGTAAAGAAGGAGTCAGGTTTTCTGTTGCGAATAAGGCAAACCCGCCAATGGGCATATTACGAATTAATTGTAATTGATCAATGGTAACTGGGTCGGGAACCTTTAGTAAACGAAGTCCAGGAATTACTAAAGAAGACTTAGGCAAACTTTCGTCAAAGGCTGCTTTGGTTCGCTCTTCTAAATTGCCTGTATCGGCAGCATAGGTCATCAAAACAATCATATCAACCCAACCTTGCCTCATCCATTCTTCCCAATTTTGTTGAAGACGGAAAAGGCGATCGCGTCTTTCTATGGGAAACACAGAAGCAGAAATAATTAAATCTGGGCGTTTTGCTTTTAAATAAGTCGATATAGTGGCCACAAAACTATCAATTTGGTGGACACGAAACCCTGTCCATTGATTCCATAATTGATCGCTTGGAGAAATTTCTGTGGGGTCAACCCCTGTCATTTCCTTAAAAAGATAGCGAGAGGATTTACTATAACCAAAGGTTTGATTAACGTTGGGTTGTTGAAAAGGATAACGAATATAATCTAATTGAATACCATCTACATCATAATTAGTCGCAATTTCAGATAAGAGTGACAATAAATATTTGCGAACTCTAGGATTAGCCGGGTCTAGAAACGCCTTTTTAAATTGAGGCCCTTTATCAAAATAATTGCCATCTTGATCCATTATCCCCCAGTCAGGGTTGCGAGATAATACTGGCCCTAAATAATCTGCTGGTTGCTCTAATACTTTATTATGTCCCTGGTTCGCTGCAGCAAATAACCAGACCCAAGCATGAATTTCCATGTGGCGTTCATGGGCTAATTTGACTGCTGCTTTTAAGGGGTCCCACCCTTTGGTTAAGGGGTTTTGTTCAGGGGCCACACGACTAGGATAAATAGGATAACTGGCATTGACGGTTTCGATAAACACCGTATTAATACCTGCCTCAGCCATGCGGTCAAAAACGACTCCTAACTCTGCTTCTGAACGGGTCGCAACAAGCGTTTTTCGATCTAACCACATGGCCCGGACTTCGGGTTGAGCAAGTTGATGATCGGTGGGATAGTTATCCCAAAGATTGCGACGGGCCTTTAACCACACCTGTCGAGCCTGATCATACTGTTGTTGGTTAAGCAACTGTTGAAAAGTAACTAAGCTCTGTTTGGCTTCAATTAACGTTTGTTGAGACTGACGAAGGGAAGGAGTTAAAGAAGGTTGAGGTTGATCTTTTAACTGCTCTGAAGAGGCTTCAAGGATAGGATTTCCGTTTGCTTGAGCAGCCAAGAGGGTACTTTCAAAACGAGCAATGAGTCCTTGTAGTTCTTCAGTCATGGTTTGTCTCTGTTGAGGCCCAATGCTAGGAATGGGAGGAGAGATCACTGGATGGCTGAACTGCGAAGAACCGCGATCGCTAATTAGGGTTTCAGAAGGAAGAGAAGACTCCGGAGAAGGGACAGGGGTTGCTGGCGGTTGAGAATTAGGAACATATTCAGGGGGTAAAATGGGTAAGGGGTTACCTGTATTAGGTGTTGTGGCGTTACAAAGAGGAATGTCTGTAGAACTCCTCACCACTAACTGATTATTTACATTAATTCCGTAACGGTTTAAGGTGGTTTGTAGCCAGCTAGTATCAAAAGCTGCTGAAGCTACTCCATCAACTCCCCAACGCCATCCTAAGAAAATAGTATCTTCATTAACAACCACCCCTGGTGGTTTCCCTTCTGTTAGCCAGACAGCAGCAGGTTGGGCATTAATGGCACTGGGAATAATCACTCCACCAATAAAAGTGGCACTAAGGTTTGAGGGGTTTACCAAGGGTAATTGTGCTGTGTCTTGAATTCTGAGGGTAGAGGGGGCTGAGTTGGAGTAGCCCCAATAGGCACCGAATAGCGATCGCAATTGAGTTTTGACTTCAGACTCGGCTAAGTTTCCAGTAGGGCCGCTGACAATTAAGCGTCCTCCTTGGCCCATCCACTCTTCTAAGGCTTGAGCTTGAAGACCAGTAATTTGTTCAACATTGGGTAAAAATAAAACCCGAAGATCCCTAAGATCTAGAGAGTCATCCCAGTCTTTCGCTTCGATAATACAAAATTGAATGCCTGTGGCTAAGAGACGATTACGAATGGATGCCCATTGATGGTCGTTTTCAGGACTTTTGACGACTCCCACTCTCCCCAAAAGAGCCTGAGCAGGAGAAACGGAAACGGTTAAAGAAATTAGGGACGATAGGAGTCCTATTAGGGGTTTTGCCAGAAATATTCGAGAATTTAGGCAGTTTTTTCCTATTGTCATCACCTTAGTTTTCCTCAACACAACACTCTCTCCTTATCTTGATCGTTGCCAAAATTTCCCAAATTTTGACCATTCTATCTTAAATGGTGAGGTCACTTTTTGGGTAAACTTATTTTTGGACAAAAAGGTAGAAACTTGGCTGTTAATTATTCCTTAACAGATAATTTAATCATGGCTCTCTCGTTGATAAGCAACACCTAATGCTCCTGGTGGTGTTGACTTTCCAGCTAATCCTAATAAGGCAAAGAGGGCAATTAGATAAGGTAGCATATTGAGAAGTTGATAGGGCATCTCGATATTTAAAGCTTGAATTCTTAACTGCAAAGCTTCCGTTGCCCCAAATAAAAGACAGGCCCCAACCACTCCAAGGGGATGCCATCGCCCAAAAATAACCGCAGCTAGGGCAATAAATCCTTTACCCGCAACAATTCCTTCAGCAAAATATTTAACATGAACTAAGGCTAGATAAGCTCCCCCTAAACCACACAAACAACCGGAAAAAATGACACAAAAATAACGAATATACTCAATTGAAATCCCCACAGTTTCAGCAGCTTGAGGGTATTGTCCTACTGCTCTTACTGATAGCCCAAAATGGG
>JBCDDV010000300.1:0-4638 GCA_039180145.1 Cyanobacteria bacterium P01_G01_bin.49
AAAACTATTACTCCAGAATCAAGTGATTACGAAATTACCCAAAATATTATAGAGAATCTAAAAGAGCAAATATTTCTCAGTACCGCTGAACTAATTGAAATTTATATCTATATTCAGTCAAGAATACCGTTGATACGAGATCTTGCTGAAATTCGAGCCGTTCTTGGGGATTAAGATTAATTTATGGCAATTCCCAGTCATCAAAGTCATCAATCTCCTTTGCCAGAGACTTATCTTCCTGGATCTCTCTGTTGGTCAAGGAGCTGCTCATACCGTGCCCGTTCTTATTGCTTAGCCTGCTCCACTCTAGTGCAGTATGTATGTAGTTAGTAGGACTATTTTTTTCTGATTTTGCTTGCTGACCCCTTGGCTCACGGGCTACTCTTTACGGGCAGATAGATTAATATTTTGGTTAGAGAATTTAGCTTTAAACTAAGAAAATCCAAAATAATCTCAAGGCAACATGAGTGATCGCTTCAAGTACCGTGAAACGGAATTATCGGTAGTCTAGTTCCCTAAAAAGACTAAAAATTAAAGCTGTACAGCAATTGAACCTCTGACTACAAAAGGTCTACCAACATATATTTTCCGAGCTGAGCTGGTATCGGCAGCCTCAATAAAATTTACGTCAAACAAATTATCAAAGTTCAGACGCAGTTGCCATTTTTGGCGATTATAAAAAAGTGCTGCATTAGTGAGAATATAGCTGTCTAACTCAAAGCTATTGGGCAAACCGCCTTGTCTTTCACCAACGTAGTTTAACCCTATCCCTAAACCCAAACCTTTTAAATTGCCCTGTCGAATTTCATAAGTTGACCATAAACTAGCATTGTTTTCGGGAATATTGGGCAAACGACTGCCAATAAGATCGGGATTATCATCTTCGGTTATTTCCGAATCAATATAAGCATAGGAAGCAATAATATTCCATCCAGGCTGAATTTCTCCAGTTAAATCGAGTTCTATACCCTGGCTTTGCTGTTCTCCTATAACTACAGCAGCAAAAGGATTAAATCTATCTTCAGTGACAACGTTTTCTTTCGTTATCTTAAAATAGGCAGCAGTAGCTGAAAGACGATTGGGAATGATTTCCGCTTTGACTCCAACTTCAAATCCTTCTCCTGATTCTGGTTCGAGCAGACTGCCATCAGCCGAGCGATTGTATAAAAAAGGCTGAGGATTAAAAGATTGACTGTAGTTACTATAAAGGGAAATAGCTTTAATTGGCTGATAGACAATGCCAATGCGAGGAGTAAAAGCATCACTATCTTGAGAGACTTCGGTATTGTCTAAGTTATTGATGGTGGTTTGGTCAAATGTGTCATAACGCAACCCTGCCAATAAAATTAGACTGTCTAACAAATCTATCTTATCTTGAAGATAAATTCCCAGACGGTTATTAGTAACATCATCATTATTAAAAAAGTCAATGGCTTCAGCTTCAGGGGAGAGAAACGCGTCGTAATCTGGATTGAAGATATCAATAAATGCTAAATTGGGATTGGAAGAATTTAAAGGAAAGGGATCGAATCTGGTGTTTAAGTCAGTTTGACTGTGGTTTATATCTATGCCCAATAAAAGATTGTGTTTGATTTTTCCCGTGGCAAAATCACCTTCGACATTAGTATATAAAGTAAAGCTGTCTTCCGCTCGCTCTTCTTGAACAAAAGTACTGGTTACAATACCTGTGTTTTCATCAATTAGAAAAGGTATAGCCAAAGTATCATCATCGGTGTCGTAATTATTGGATATATAGCGAAAGGCATTTCTAATTTTCCAATCTTCATTAAAACGATGCTCGAAAGTATAGCCAGTGTTAATAAATTCTCTTTCCCCCTTATCGCTGGGATTATTAAGAATTTGTTCGCGGGGAATGTTAGCAGGTTCACCATCAATCGTTGCTGTACCAGAATCTATAGGTCTTATTTCATGAGTGTATTCGAGATTAAAAGACAAATCGGTACTGTCAGCAATTTGCCAAGCTAAAGTTGGAGCAACAAAAAAACGTTCAAAACCGTTGTCGAAGTCGCGAAAGCTATCTTCGGATTGGTATAGAGTATTAAGTCGATATTTGAGGCTAGCATCTTCAGTTAAAGAACCAGACAAATCGAAGGGAAGTCTTACAAAAGTATCATTTCCTAGTTGAAGCTGTAAATTATAAAAAGGTTCGGATAAAGGCTGCTTGGAAACAAGATTGATTAGTCCGCCAGGTTCGCTTTCACCAAATACAACAGAAGCAGGTCCTTTGACAATCTCTACTCGCTCTAAATTAGCTATTTCTGGTATTCCCTGGGCAGCGCGATTGTATACTCTAAAGCCATCTCGGAGAATAGCACTACGATTAAAACCTCGAATTGCAATATCCGCACCACGACCGAGATTATTACCAGAAAATATTACTCCACTGCTGTTGGTTGCAATTTCTTCTAGGGATATTGCTTGCCGATCTTCAATTACCTTTTGAGGAATAATCTGAACCGATTGAGGAAGATCTCGTAAAGGGATATCAGTTCGTGTTGCTGTGCGAGTATTGGGTACATAATAATTATCTTCTACTTCATCTGTGACGATAATTTCAATCTCTTCATCTATTTCAGTTTGTACTGTGCTGGTGGTCACAATGTTTAACACTACTGAATTTTCCTGAGAAGGTATTATTTCTGCACTTGGTGTTTGTATCTCCCCTGCAATAGTCAAACGAACAATACTTTCATCGAGCTTTGTTAGCTTGACTTGCTTGATTCCTGGGGCGGGATTAGTTTTGGCAAAACCATCTTTAATAGCGGGTGCTAAAGTTGCATCCAGAATATCGATCACCAAATTATTACCTTCTGGAAAGATTATCGGGACTAACCTTTGTCCTTCGGTGGTTAAAATTACTTTTAATCCTTTATTAGTGCGATCTATCTTTATCCCAGTTATGGAAGTAAGATTACTCTGCGTTATGTCTATAGAGGTATCCTTTAGGAATAAATCTTTTGCTGAACTAGAAATTTTGCGGTGCGAGAAACTATCTCGAATGAAATGTATCTTCTTTATTTGCGAGCTATTCTCAATCGATTCAGCTACAGCGGGATTAATAGTAACCAAAAATGTTATTGCGCTTAATTGAGTTAGGAAAACACTGTATTTAAATAAATTCAATTTCTGATTCCTGATACTCTGTTTTTTCATACTTAGATTAATGAGGATATCATCCCGACAACATTAATAAATAAGCTATAAAAAATTTATACAGATATTGGTTTGTGAAGTTATTAGTTGGTGAAGTGACAAGTGCTACTAAAATAAAGCTTAATATAAATGAATTTTTACTGAATTAGGTTTTATCAATGACTCAAACCTCCATAGTTAATTCAGGAACAACTAGTGTTTCCCTGAACTTACCTTTATTAGAATTAGCAGCAGGAATCACTTTAGTCAGTGCGAATACCGATGGTGAACCCTTTAGTAGCGAATTTCAATTAGGTTTTCCAATTGTTGAAGATACAAATTTTAGTTTTGAAACAGAACCTTTTGCCCCTGTA
Organism: Cyanobacteria bacterium P01_G01_bin.49; assembly: GCA_039180145.1. Lineage (GTDB taxonomy): Bacteria > Cyanobacteriota > Cyanobacteriia > Cyanobacteriales > Microcystaceae > JBCDDV01. The sequence continues at coordinate 3,528 of JBCDDV010000300.1, forward strand.
GATGGTACGATTCAGCATTCTGGTACGGTTACTCTTAACCTAAATGATGCTCCCGTAACCGTCGGCAATTTTTTAATTGGTTTTGATGCTTCGAGATTATCTGATACCGCCAGCGGTTTCTTTGTGTCTGACACTACCGAAGATGTTCTTGATTTAGAAATTTTATTCGATATTAGTGCGCCAGGAAATGTTGCTACTGAGGAAGGACTAATTATTTCTGAGGCAGACTTATTAGTAGCTCCTGAACTTGCAGATGCATTAGGTTCTGACAGTTTGACTGGTGCAGATGTTGGCGATGTCCGTATTGATTCTTCTACTAGCAATATAAATGAAGATATATCTAATAATATTGTATATCGCTTCTTCAACAATGATACAAACGTTCATTTCTACACTGGTGATGAAATCGAACGAGATGCAGTTTTAGAGTTACCTAACTTTGATTTTGAAGGAGCTTCTTACGAAAGCGTAGATCCTGTAACTGGAATTCCAGAACCTTCTCCTGTATACCGATTTCTAAACCAAGACACTGGGGTTCATCTTTATACTATTTCAGAAATAGAGCGAGATTCCGTTGATGAAAATCTAGACAATTTTATTTTTGAAGGAGAAGCATTTTTCGCTTATCCTTCTGAAGAAGAAGGTACTATTCCAATCTATAGATTTTTTAACACTATTACAGGAGCTCATTTCTATACTCCTTCAGCTGCTGAAAGAGATAATGTTGAAGATAATTTATCTGACTTTGTTTCAGAAGGAATTGCATATTATGCGAACCCTTTAGAAATATAAAAAGCGTTTAGAGTTTTAATGATACAGCGATCGCTCTCACCTCTCAAGTTCTATAGTTGCGATCGCCATACTTTATATGTGCGTTAATCGGTTGTGTCGCAAAAAATGAGAATAGTCGCGTAGTATACTATAACTTAGCAAGTATACAAGAACTTTGACTATCTCTCATGAATTCCAAAGAACCTTTTAAGTGGCGACATTTCCAACAAGAGGTCATTTTACTCAACGTTCGTTGGTATTTAAAGTATCCTTTGAGTTATCGGAATTTAGAAGAGATAATGTTAGAGAGGGGTTTAAAAGTTGACCACTCGACTATTGG
>JBCDDV010000301.1:0-4632 GCA_039180145.1 Cyanobacteria bacterium P01_G01_bin.49
AGCAACGTAAACACAACCAAAGTATCATCTTTTAACTTTGTAGAAATCGTAGGTTTTAAGCAAAACAAGATTAATCTACTGCTAACTTCACCCTACATATGATATGCAAACATGACTTCCAGTTCTAATTTTTGTAGAAGTTATTGCGGGAGGCTTATTATTCGGTTGCAAGAAACAGACACCAGGCGAAAGCGTAAGTCAAAATAGACGACCTGAGCGAGGTCTCCTCCTCAAGATAATAGACTCCCCATGCGCGAACATAAAGGGACACCAGATCCCTCAAGAAGAGAACCTCCTCCGCCTCGCTAAAAGAAAAAATAGAGGGGGTTACTGAAAAATTACTAGGTACGTTCAGGAGGATTTTCGGGTACTCCTAGAGCGTCTTTTAATTGTTGTTCAGGGACTCCTAATTCTGCTGCTGCTGCTTTCAAATCTGGCCTGGGAGGTCGTCGACCTTTACTTAATTCGGGAGGATTATCAGGTACTCCTAGAGAATCTTTTAATTGTTGTTCGGTGACTTCTAATTCTGCTGCTGCTGCTTTTAAATCACGTCTAGGTGGTTTGGGTGGTCTTTGCTGTCCTTGAATTGGTTGGTTTCGAGCGATAGTAAAAAAAATAGTTAGAGAAGAGGGACTGTCTACATTCATTGTATTTATGGAAATAAAAGCCAATATTCCAAATAGCACGGGGGGAATTGCTGTTATTGGTAGTAACTGATTAAGTTTCATAATTAAACTCCGAACTGGCTACTTATATTTCTGATTAAACAAGTTCAAAATAACAATTGACTCTCTTCTTTAATTACAGTTTTGTAATTTGAGTTGAGGAGCAGTAAGTCTACAATAAAATTGTCGAAACAATAAGTTATGGATATTTGTGAATGTTCTATTTGTTGAAGATGAAGCAAAAATTGCTGATTTTATTCGGGTTGGTCTTAAGGAGCAGGGATTTACCGTAGATTATTGTGAGAATGGTAACGAAGGTTACTTGCTGGCTTTGGATAATGAATATGATGTGATAGTTCTTGATATTATGGTTCCCGGAAAAGATGGACTATCAATTCTCAAGCAATTACGTCGAAAAGGTCGCAATACTCCGGTAATTTTGTTAACGGCTCGCAATGAACTTGACGATCGCCTAGAAGGATTGAATTTGGGTGCTGATGATTACATGGCTAAACCCTTTTTTGTGGAGGAGTTGGTCGCTCGAATTTATGCTGTTATCCGTCGGAGTATTGGAGAACGTCAAAATTTTCTCTGGGTGGGTTCTCTCAAACTAGATAGAATTACCAGGGAAGTTACTTGCCATCAAAAAGCCATAGAGTTGACTAACCGCGAGTTTAATCTCCTAGAATATTTGATGCGATCGCCAGGAAGAGTTTTTACTCGTACCCAAATATTAGAACACGTTTGGGGCTATGATTTTAACCCCAATACTAACGTTGTAGATGTTTGTATTCAACGGATTCGTAAAAAAGTTGACCCCATTGATCAAGTAAGCTGGATTGAAAGTATTCGTGGGGTTGGTTATCGGTTTCGTCAACCCGGTCCCCTTCCATGAAACGACCTTCGTTCCGCCTCCAAATTACTTTATTATCTTCAGTTCTTGCTGGTACTTCCTTAATTGGGTTTGGGGCAATTTCCTGGTTCCAAATTTACAATGCCAACGTTAGCCGTCTCGATGCACAAATCCTCAATTTGTTGATGCGAAGACATGGCCCTCCAACACCAGAGAGAACTCAACTTTATCAAGAGCAAAGATGGAAATTATACTCAAATTCTCTTGCTGATATATTAGGAGTAAATACCGAAATCTCTACAGGTTTGTTGGTATTAGATGCAAAGGGTAATAGACTTTATCAATCTGAGGAAATCATTGCAGACCTCGATTTGCATCATCTGCTGAGCCACCAGCTAACATTGACAAAGCCTCCTCCTCGTCAGCCATTACGCCAGAAATTACCACCACCATCACCACCACCACCACCACCAACACCGCCAGTCATCTTAACAACAAAATCAACTAAAACAGGAACTTGGCGAATTGGAACAGCGAAATTTTCCCATATTCAAATGGCGATCGCCGTCAATCAGCAAGTCATTCAGCAAGAAATGGCGACTATTAGCCAAATTTTCCTAATTTCTATTTTAGGACTATTTCTGATCATTGCAATTAGCGCATGGTTGTTATCGAGAAGTGCTATACGTCCGATAAATCAATTAACCACCGTCATTCAACAGGTGAGCGCAAAAGGACTAGATAGAAGAATTCCCCTCGATCAAATAGATGTGGAATTTGTGGAACTGATTCGGGTATTTAATCAAATGCTCGAACGTCTAGAACGCAGCTTTAATCAAGCATCTCGCTTTAGTGCCAATGCCGCTCACGAATTAAAAACTCCCTTAACGATTATTCAAGGAGAGCTAGAAAGAATGTTACATCAAGTAGCTTCTGGCAGTGATATACAGCAGCGCTTGGGCAATTTATTGGATGAAACGATGCGTCTGGGTGGGATTATGCGTAAACTGTTACTACTTTCTTTAGCCGATGCAGGACAAATGAGTTTGTATCTCGTCGAAGTAGATATATCAGAATTATTATTCCAAATACTAGAAGATCTTGAAATACTGGCTCCACATTTGACCTTACGAACTAGCATTGCTAAGGAATTAATCGTCAAAGGTGACTGCGATTTACTGATGCAAGTTTTCCAAAATCTGCTCAGTAACGCCATTAAATATAATCTTGCCAATGGTTGGATTGAAGTTAATGCAAAGCAGACTAAAACAACACTTCAGGTGATCATTACCAATGCCTCGAAAGAGATTCCTCCAGGCGATCGCACTCGGATTTTTGACCGCTTTTATCGCGGCGATCCGTCTTCTACCCATAACATAGAAGGAATTGGATTAGGGTTAAATCTTGCTCGTGAAATTGTCCGCGCTCATCATGGAGAGCTTATACTCAATTCAACCTCTAATGGTGAAACATCTTTTCGTGTTAATCTACCAATGGTTTAGACTCGCGACGAAATCTGAATCTTCTATTTTGGAGCGTACTTAACCCAAAGCAGATGATCCTAAATCTGGGGGAACATCTTGCCATCTTCCTGGCCCCACGGCACGCACTGCCTCGATTAAGCTAATATTGCCTGTATATAAAGCTTTCCCGATAATTACCCCCGTCACTCCTATGGATTCTAACCCCAATAATCCTAAAACATCGGTTAAGGAACTAACTCCCCCTGATGCAATCACCGGAATATCTAGATGAGTAGCTAATTCTCGCAACGCTTCACGGTTGGGCCCTTGTAACGTTCCGTCGCGGTGTATATCAGTGTAAATAATTGCAGCTACTCCAAATTTTGCCATTTCTTGAGCTAAATCAGTGGCTAAAACTTCTGAGGTTTCTAGCCATCCCCTGGTGGCTACTTTGCCCTTACGAGCATCTATTCCCACAGCAATTTTACCCGGAAATTCTTGACAGAGTTGCTCTACTAGGGCAGGGTTTTCAACAGCAATCGTTCCCACAATGGTACGGTCAACTCCTATATTGATTAACTGAGCAATACTTTGGCGATCGCGTAATCCTCCACCAACTTGTACAGGAATATCAATAGCCCGTACAATCGCTTCTATGGTATCGAGATTAATGGGTTTACCTTGTTTCGCGCCATCGAGGTCGACTAAATGCAAACGGGTTGCCCCTTCATTTGCCCATTGTCGAGCAACTTCTACAGGATTTTCGTTATAAACTTGGGATTGTTCGTAGTCGCCTTGATAAAGTCGCACACAACGTCCTTCAAGCAAATCAATCGCGGGGATAACATCCATTCTGACTACATAATTAAGTGGAACCTTTTCTCTTACAATCTATATCATAAAGAGGATTAATCAGTTGATTTAAGATAAAATTATGTCTTGGAAAATTATTCTACGTAATTCGGTTATCGTCCTTGGCTTAACTGCACTTGGTGGATTTATTATTGGAATTGCCTCTACTTCTTCTCCTGGAGGCATTCCTCTAGCCGCTCTTGCCGTTTCTAATTTACTGTTCAGTATTGTCGGATTTTTTATCTGTGGGTGTATCACGACACAAGAACGTTGGAAATATCTTTCGTATACAGCTATAGTGGTCTGGCTTATTAGCTTTGTTAACTTATTTTTTATGGGTAGTGCAGTTAATGTGGGACACTGGTTGATTGGTTTACCGTTGACATTTATTTTAATGCTCATTGGTGGAGGAATCTCAACTCTTTTTGTTAAAAGTCCCAAGTAATTCAGTATTTTTTTCTGTTCAGGGGATATCTGCAAAGAGATTAATTTTATTAAGCTTATTTTGAATACAAGCTCTCTTTTTCTTGATAATTTGAGTTCGGGATAAGTTTAAGCCTTGATTATTGAGTAAAATTAGCAGCACAATTTATCTTTTAAAATGCTCTCTATTTGCTTTTTCTCTTCTGACGCGATCGCCATCTTTGATTTGATTTCTTTTCTACAACCGTTAAGATGCTGGATTATTAATAAATTAGGTTTTTCGTCTGACCAAGAGTAACCAACGATATCTTGCCAGATAATAGAAGAAAAATACCAAATACCTTTATTTCTGATTTCTAATTTATTTCATCTAGAT
>JBCDDV010000302.1:0-4615 GCA_039180145.1 Cyanobacteria bacterium P01_G01_bin.49
AATGTCTAAAATGACTGCTAAAGTGCCTATCTCAGTTCTCATTCCCGCTAAGAATGAACAACTTAATTTACCCGCTTGTCTAGAAAGTGTTGCTAGAGCCGATGAAATTTTTGTGGTAGATTCTCAAAGTAGCGATCGCTCTGCTGAAATTAGCCAACAATACGGTGCAAACGTGGTTCTATTCCATTTTAATGGACGTTGGCCTAAAAAGAAAAATTGGTCTTTAGAAAACCTTTCATTTCGTAATGATTGGGTTTTAATTGTTGATTGTGATGAGCGTATTACTCCTGAATTGTGGGACGAAATTGAAGTTGCTATTCAAGACTCTAATTACAATGGATACTATCTCAATCGTAAAGTTTTTTTTCTAGGAAAATGGATTCGTTATGGAGGCAAATATCCCGATTGGAATTTACGTCTATTTCGTCACAGTTGTGGTCGTTATGAAAATTTAAACACTGAAGATATCCCTAATACAGGAGATAATGAAGTTCATGAACACGTTATTTTAAAAGGAAACGTAGGTTATCTTAAAGAAGATATGCTACATATTGACTTCCGAGATGTTTTTCATTGGCTAGAAAGACATAACCGCTACTCTAACTGGGAAGCAAGAGTCTACTATAATATACTAACGGGAAAAAATAATAACGAAACAATTGAAGCAAATCTCTTCGGAGATGCAGTACAAAGAAAGCGATTTCTTAAGAAGATTTGGGTAAGATTGCCATTTAAGCCCCTATTAAGATTCGTTTTGTTTTACTTTATTCGCCTAGGCTTTTTAGATGGTCAAGCGGGTTATATCTATGGTCGTTTGCTCAGTCAATATGAATATCAAATTGGCATAAAACTATATGAATTACGGAAATTTGGGGGGCAGTTGAATGTTCCTAATAAAACAGAAACAACTTCTGCTAATAACTTATCTCAAACAGTTAATATAAAGTCAGAGGTTTCTCCTTAATATCAATGGAATTAGAGCCGAATTCTCGTCCTACCTTTGAAGAGACTCCTTGGATAGATTTGCGTCAATATGACCAATCTTGGTTTGATCGAGGTCGTCCTGGATGGTACATTTTATTTTGGTGGTTCGTACAATCCATTTTCTTTCCCTTAAGTCTCCACAATGCTCAGGGGTTTCGCTGTTGGTTATTACGTCTTTTTGGCGCAAAAATTGGTCAAGGGGTCATAATTAGACCAACAGCCCGTTTTACCTACCCTTGGAAGGTTGAAATTGGTGACTATAGTTGGATTGGAGATGATGTTATTTTCTATAGTTTAGAGTCTATAGAAATTGGCTCACAATGCGTGATTTCTCAAGAATGTTATTTGTGTACGGGTAGTCACGATTTTCGCACAAAAGCCTTTGATTTGATCGTTAATCCTATTAAGATTGGTAATGGAGTTTGGATTGCGACAGATTGTTTTATTGCACCTGGGGTGCAAATCGGTGCCAATGCTGTTATTGGAGCTAGAAGTAGTGTTTTTAGTGATATTGCTGCGGCTGTCGTTGCCTGGGGAACTCCTTGTCGTCCTTACTATCCTAGAGAAATGAATCCGGTTTCTCAAAGCAAAACGATAGAAAGAGATTGAACAAAATGTTAAGAAAATCAAAGCTTACAGGAAGAGAAAGAGACGGACATATTTCGTTATGGCATAATGAAAATAATTCCGTCACGATTTTGTTATTTCAATAAGAATTCAATGGTTGATTAATGATTAATCCTTCGCAGGAAAACTCTGATGTAAATGATCTGCTAAATCAGATAAAATTTGAACATCAAAATAATCCAACATCTTCTACGAAATCTACTCAGTCTCCTCAAAATTCAGTGGACAATTTGCTAGAACAAGTGAAATCTAACCTGACTAATAACGAGAAAAACTCTAGTCAATTAGATCAAACTAAACAGTTTCATGCAAGTGACAACTCCTTAGAATCATTTAAACAGCAATTTCAAGAAAAAAAACAAGAAAACTCCCAGCAATCTAATAAAAACTCTCAAGAAAACGTAAATTCCTTAGAAACATTCAAACAACAATTTCAACAAACGAAACAGAAACAAAACCAACAATTAACTCATCAAAACCAAGAAGAAATACGCTATGCTGAACAACGGAAGCAACAACAGCAGAAATTAATGATTCGCAAAGCACAACAATGGTTAAATACATTAGAGAAATATTCAGATGAAGGACTATGGTTTGAAGAATTTGCTCATGCTTATCCGTCTCGTTTGGAGGCAGCAATCGAATATTTAATGACTTTAGAAGGCCCCAATTAAATTAGGTTATCATTTTTATTAAATACGAGGCAAAGAAATAATGGCAATTTCCCTCAATAAAGGTCAAAGAATTTCCTTAGAAAAAGCGCATCCAGGGTTAAAAGCTGCATTAGTCGGCTTAGGTTGGGATGTCAAAAAAGTTGATACAGGAACAGATTTTGATATTTATGTTTCTGTTTTCTTGTTAGGACAAAACGAAAAGTTGCTTTCTGACGAACATCTTATTTTTTACAATAATCTCAAAAGTCCTGATGCCGAACATTCCGTAGAACATATGGGAGATAATTTAACAGGAGAAGGAGAAGGGGATGATGAAGTTATTTTAGTTAACTTTACAAAAATCCCGAACGACGTTCAAAAATTAGTATTTGTTGTCACCATTCATGAAGCTGATAAACGCCAACAAAACTTTGGACAAATTGAAAATGCTTTTGTCAGATTAGTTGTTGTCCAAAGCAAGGAAGAAGTGCTACGCTACGACCTAACAGAAAGCTACTCGATTGAAACTGCACTAATTATTGCAGAAATTTACCGCAAAGATGGAGAATGGCGGATGAGTGCAGTCGGTTCAGGTTATCAAGGCGGTTTACAAGCTATCCTTAATCGTTACTATAATTAAAAAAACAATGGCAACTAATTTAACAAAAGGTCAACGAATTTCCCTCAAAAAAGAAGCACCAGGTTTAAGTAATTTAATGTGCGGCTTAGGGTGGGATGTTGCACAGGGTGGTGGTGGATTATTGGGACTTTTTAAAGGCACAGATTTTGATCTCGATGCCTCCGTTTTGTGTCTTAATGCCCGGGATAAACTTAAGAGTAAATCTGATGTCGTTTACTTTGGTAATCTTCGTCACAAGTCAGGGGCAATTACTCATTTAGGAGATAATTTAACCGGCAAAGGAGAAGGAGATGACGAACAAGTTTTAGTTAATCTTGCTGAAATTCCTGCTGAAATAAATAAGCTGATTTTTGTTGTTCATATTTATCATGCTAAGCAACGAAAACAAGATTTTGGACAGGTAAAAAATGCCTTTGTTCGTCTGGTAGATTTAAGAAACAATAAAGAAATTGCTCGTTACCATCTTTCAGGGGAGGAATATCAAGGCGCAACAGGGATGATTTTAGCAGAAGTTTATCGACAAGATAACGAATGGAAAATGGCGGCGATTGGGGAAGAAGTTCAGGTAAATGGACTAGAAGCAATGACCAATAATTATTATTAAGTATAGGAGGTAAATTATCATGACAATTAATCTACAAAAGGGACAAAAAATCTCGCTGGAAAAAGCATCTCCAGGATTAGAAGCTGTTTTTGTTGGCCTAGGATGGGATGTAAAAAAAGTTGATACGGGAACAGATTTCGATATTGATGTTTCTATTTTTCTGCTAGGAGAAAACGAAAGATTACTTTCTGATAAACATTTAATTTTTTATAACAATCGAAAAAGTCCCGATCCCGATCATGCAGTAGAACACATGGGAGATAATTTAACGGGTGCTGGAGAAGGCGATGATGAGGTTATTTTAGTTAACTTAACCAAGATGCCGCCCGAAATAGAAAAATTAGTGTTTGTTGTCACCATTCATGAAGCTGACGAAAGAGGGCAGAACTTTGGACAAGTTCAAAATGCCTTTGCGCGCCTTATTGATGTCAAAACTAAAAATGAAGTATTACGCTACGATTTGAGCGAAGATTACTCCATTGAAACTGCTTTAATCGCAGCAGAACTTTATAAAAAAGAGGGAGAATGGCGAATGAGTGCTATAGGTGATGGTTATCAAGGTGGCTTACAGGCGATTCTTAATCGTTACTATAACTAAAATAGTTAATCATAATTGTAATTTGAATTGACTGTATGTTCCTTATTTTGAAAATCTTTCAGTATATTGAGGCGTTGCTGTTAGCAGCGTCTTTTTTATCTCGAACCTGATTTTTTTTTGAACGAGAATTCTAGAATGATTCTGCCGAAGAAAATTTTTTTCTCAAGTCATTTCTCTAAAACCCTTTAGAAAAGTTCTCAAATAAAAAGATCCTTTGATTGAGTTATTGTTATCCATCTACGATATGTATAGAGATTAGTTTATAATGAGCGAGAGACAGACTATAACGATTGGTTAAGATGAAAAACTTTTATATTACTTTTTGTTAAAAAAATAGTAATTGACTTGACTTTATGTCTCATTTTACTTTTGTCAGAACCCAGATTTCATCAAGAATTAGCCTAATTTTAATTATTGTTAAGCGTCTCTAACAGAACAGAAGGCAAAGACTTATCATCTACTATTGATGCTTGCTCCCAAAACCTATTTAAATAGGTATATCAAGCAAA
>JBCDDV010000303.1:0-4606 GCA_039180145.1 Cyanobacteria bacterium P01_G01_bin.49
CTGATTTTTAAAAGTGTCTTGTAATACATCGAGATCCCTTAACTTACCTAACACTTGAGCAATTTTCTTTACTTTCTTTTCTTGAGCATTTTTCGGTAACTCTAAGGCAGCATCAAAGCCATGAATAGCACTTCTGAGTCTTCTCATTCCTACCCGCATTTGATGTAATTCTTCGGGATCTTTATCTTCTAAAACTCCTGATTCATGCTTAATAAATTTGCTTGAATGTTTGGCGATCGCTAAATAACCCCAGTCACCAAAAGTTGTAGGTTCGTGTTCTAATTGATGTGTCATATTGTTACCTCCTATTGATACGCAGTTAGAAAATTTACTCATAGATATCTTATTAATCCTTCTGTTGTTTCATTGACCCTAGGATTACTATCAATGATTATGCATAAAGATTTAAAACCTGCTTGAATTCTTACTTTATTTTAGGACATAATTAGTGCAAAATTATCAAGAGATTAAATAATTTTAAATTAAACTTAATCTTATTTCCACGGTAATAAGTTGGCTAATCGTAAAAATTGAGAGAATGTGCTAATAATTAAGATAATTAACCTGATAAGTAGGCGTGAAAGTGTATTACTTCCTATTTTTTTCTTTTGCTATCAGTATGATGTTAATAACAGTTGCTGGATGTCAAAAAAATGCTGTTCCCCCTCAGAGAGAATCTTCTCCCATCGTTACTCCTACTCCTACTCCTTCTTTACCATCTCCTGAAGACAAAAAGAAAGCAGCAAACTTGCGACAAAAGGGGTTAGAGTATCGTCAACAAGGAAATTTTTCTCAAGCGATTAAATCTTTAGAAGAATCAGTTACTTTTGATTCTCAAAACTTGTCTGGTTTAGTTTTATTAGGGTGGACATATCATTTAGCAAAACAACCAAAACCTGCTATAGAAACTTTAGATGATGCTTTAAAGATTGATGAAAATCATGTTCCTGCTTTAAATGCGTTAGGAATTGTTTATTTAGTTAATAATAATTTAGATCGAGCAGTCGCCACTCATAATCAAGCGATTAGTTTAAAATCAGATAATGAGATTGCTCACTATAATCTTAGTTTAGCTTATCATCTTCTCACACAATATTCACTTGCTCAAACTCATGCAGAAAAAGCGATTTCTTTAGAACCAAATAATCCTCATCCTTTAGTAGCATTAGCAATAATTTACTGGGATCAAGGAAACATTGAAATAGCGAAAGAAAAGTATCAAAAAGCAATATTTTTAGATTCTCGTTACCGTCAAATTGAGTTTTTAACTCATCTTCAAGATGCGGGGTTTAATCAAGAACAAATTGAGAAAACTAAGCAAATCTTACGCAGTGTTAAATCTTAATAGAATAAAAATAGAAAGTGTCGATGACAAACAGTTGACACTATATATTATATTTAGTGGGCGATACTGGATTTGAACCAGTGACCCTTTCCGTGTGAAGGAAATGCGCTACCCCTGTGCTAATCGCCCTGTAAGCCTAAATTGTAGCATATTTTGCCAAAATCATACCCCCGTTCGCATTAACTAACGTGGAGTAATACTGAACGGGGGCTATTTAATTTGGGGTCTTCTGATTGAAACCTAACTGCCGGAAGGAACTCCAGCGTTAGTCGCGTCCAAGGGGATTTGACTTCTAGAGAACGGCCCCGGCACACAGCCGGCTAACTTCAACCAGGAGACCCATGAATTTACTACTACTATCTGTCATGGGCATCACCTCCTTTACTACCTATACGGTCTTTGTTTCAAAAACAACTGAGCTTAGTCTAACGCAAGTAACTCAGAAAAATCAAGGCAGTGGCGCACAAATTTTTGAGCAACGGTAGGACAACCGCCAAAATGGAGGTGAAGATAGGAAGCGTGTAGGTTGTAGAGTTGCCATCCTTCAGCATAAGTGGGACTGTTAGAATGCCAGCTATATAGATTAAATAGGGGTTGAGAGGATGAGTTAGTTAATTGAGAACGATGAAACTCATGGCCCCAAAAGGTTTCTCCTGATGTCAAAAGAAGACTATTTTGATAAACGATCGCTTGACGATAACCAAGGGTTAGATGTTTGTCCATTTTCGCAACGGTTGGTAAGATGCCCACCATTGGCCAAGATTCATCCTCAAAAGTAATAATGTTTTGACATAGATACATCAATCCGCCACACTCGGCATAGGTTGGCATTCCTTGGATAATGGCTGTTTTAACTGCTTTGAGAGCTTTTTTGTTCTGTGATAATTCTCTAGCAAACACTTCAGGAAACCCACCACCGAAATAGAGTCCCAAGGTTTTTTCTGGTAAGCTTTCATCGGTCATTGGACTCCAAAATATCAGTTCTGCCCCTAATTTCTCGAAAATGTCTAGATTATCTTGGTAATAGAAGTTAAAGGCGCGATCGCGGGCAATGGCTATTTTTAAGGGAGTAGACAAGGAGATAGAGGCTGTATTTATCTCATTATCTTGGGAATTGGCGGTAATTTCTGGTTTTATAGAGAGGAGAGGCCGTAATAAATCCCAGTTAAATGTGTTTTGGGCCAGATTAGCTAATTGATCCACAAAGATCTTAAGATTGGGCAATTCTACAGTAGGAACTAACCCTAAATGGCGATCCGGAATGGTTAGGGAATCTTGCCGACGAATACTGCCTAAAATGGGTATTTGAAGAGAACTTAGGGCTGTTTTGAGTAAAGTGAGATGGCGATCGCTACCGACACGATTTAAAATGACGCCACTAATATTAATTTCAGGGTCAAGAGAACGATATCCATGAGCGATCGCCGCTACCGATCCCGATAGGCGACTACAATCAATTACTAGAACCACAGGGATATTTAGTAGTCGAGCAATATGGGCCGTACTAGCGTATTGTAAAGGGTTTTTCTGAAAAGGAACCCCATCAAATAATCCCATAACCCCTTCTACTATACCATAATCCACACCCTGGCTATGTTGGTAAAAACATGATTTCACATAGGTTTCTGAGGTTAGAATGGGGTCTAAATTACGGCAGGGACGACCCGTAATGTAAGTATGGAACATAGGGTCGATGAAATCTGGCCCCACTTTAAACGATTGAACTTGTGCTTTTTTCTGACATAGAAATGAGAGCAAAGCCAGGGTAATCGTTGTTTTTCCCACACCACTGCGATCGCCGGCAATGATTAACGTCACTATTTTATTTATGCATTATATTGGAGAAACTCAAACAATTGCCTTTACTACTTTAGTCCAAAAATATTTTTTAGTGCTAGGCTTTTTATCTGGTTTACCGTCTCATTATTAATTAAGATGACAAATAGTAGTAGTCATAGTGATGGAATATCGAGATCTTTGCAGATTTTCTTGGCTAAAAATTCTCTTATTTCTCTGTGACGAGGAATTGCACTTTTATCTTTTGTCGCTGGATTCCACCAGATTGAGTGTCGAGATCCTTCGCGAAGTAACTCACATCCATGCTGTTGAAGATATTTGAGCAAATCGATTCGCTTCATAGAGTAATTAGCACTTCTTCGTAGTTTTCAACTGCTTCTTGACGAGCTTCCTCCCGATTTAGTTCTAGAATGTCTTTTAAAGCTTCTCTTAGGCTTTCAATAAGTTCTTCTTTGGTAGATTCTTGAGCGTTTACTCCTCTTACTTCTTCTATCCATCCAATCCACCAATCATCATCTTTTTTAATAATTGCTGTAAATTGAGCATCCATGAATAATTTTCTTTAACACAAAAGGTTGAATTACTTACTTGCAATAGTTTAACAACAATCTAATTTCAGGTGATCGTTTCTTGATCAGGTACAGTCATGATTGTTGAGTTTGTCTCTCAACCCAACCCACTACAATCGCCTCCTATGATTAACGTCACTGTTTGATCCTGATACTTTTCAAGCTATTTCTGAGAGGTTGCTCATATTTACTAAAGTCTTCTCTTGTGGAATTAAAGTTGAAAATCAGCATCTGATTATCATATCCAGTAAAAAGCATGATATTGTAGATGTCCGTATCGATAGCTGTCGAAGTCATCTCCATGTATCCCCATTTTCTGCCAGACAATTCTATTATTTTGATTTCTTTCCACTGAAGTCCCGGAATTATTTTGGGAAACATTTGTGAAAAAGCCTCAAGTGCTTCATCAATTTCATCTTGAGGAATATTATGGGGTTTCAGGTCATAAGCTATTGTTGTAGAGGCAGATTCATTACCGACGACATACCTTGGTCTTTGTGATAAAGGATACTTAATCTCTATAATTTCTTGAGGAATAGGTTCAAAGTTTTCCGGTGCATCGAAGGTTATATTTCCATTATCTAAAGAGACTTCTTTGGCAGAAACCAGTGAAATCATACTAAAAAAGATAGCGACTGGCAGGGCATATTTTTTCATATAGTTGACCAATTATTAAACATTGAACAATGGTAAATACTAAATGTACTAACAGTGAAAATCTTGATTACTGTTTAAGAGAAACCGTCTTTACGGGTTCTTCTGTATGGGGATACTTGAGAGAATTTGGGCAAGGCGATTCTAGATTGGTTTCTCGTAATTCATCTACTTTTAATAAAATTAGATATTCATAAAATGCTTGTAAGGTACACCAAGCAAACCCCGCTTTTCCATCTAA
>JBCDDV010000304.1:0-4603 GCA_039180145.1 Cyanobacteria bacterium P01_G01_bin.49
GAAAAGAGGTTGTAATACCCATAATGTTTTTTAATTGGCCCGATTGTAGACGTTCACCAATATACTGAATCGCATAGGCAGTTGTTGATCCTGTGCCTAAGCCCACAATTGAATCAGACTTTACACGATCAGCAGCGGCTTTACCCACCTCTTGTTTCATAATGACAATCGGATCTGACATTCTTTGGCTCCTGAAAAATTAATCGCTTCTTGATGTTTTTTAGATTCCACCGAATAAAAATAGGGGATGAGCAAGCTTTTGAGCAACTGTCTTGAGCTAAATCATCCATCCCTATCTTTCTCTCACTTTTTAGCTATTAGAAGAAGCTGCTAACATTTCTTTGAGTTTGGTTAGTTCATCAGCCCAACGGGGATCGGGTTGAAAAGCTTCGTTACCGCTAGAACTATGACTTCCAGATTGAGAACGATTCCCGCGTTTTTTGCCTCCTTTTTTAGCAGTTTTAGGCGCAGGAACGTCACTATTGCCGCTCTGTGTTGATTCTTCATCTGAGCCTTTTCCTTTAGCGCGGGGTAGGGCTTTTTCAATTTTTAAGGGGTTTTCCATGAAAGACTGACCATTATATTTTTCAATAAAGGCGTCAGCCATTTCATCAGTCGCCACGGTGACAAAGGCAAATCCTCGGCATTTACCAGTTTTTCGATCTTTGATCACTTTGGTCGACATGATTTCGCCAGCGTCAGCAAACATTTCTTGCAGAGCTTCGCGTTCGATGTTTTCTTTGGGTAAGTTACCAACGTATAAACGAATGGGCATAAGATATACCTCCGGTGATTGAGTTGAAAAAAAATTTGGTCGACTCGACAGCAGTTAGCCATAGGAAATGTAGCTTGCATAAGACTGGTTTAATCAAAACTCTTAGACGACTCATCGTTTGATAACCGAGACTTTCAGCAATATTGGCCTTCACTGTCAAAATTAACTTCTCTTTAATGATGCTAATGGCGTGAGATTGAATCATTGAGACTCGGCTTTTTTAGTTCTGCCGATAGAGATAGATAGGACTTTGATACTGCCCTTCTAGATTATTACAGATTGTATAGAGGATTCGTCAAATATTTAGCAAAAAATGATGAGGATTTTAAAGTATAGTCCTTAACTTTTGTTCACTTTGAGCAAATTTTTAGTAAAGGCCTTGCTAAAAATGATCTTATATGCTTTTCGGTTTGTCCTGTCGATCTGGGTAATGTAAATAATCATCAAGATAATTGGAAATCCTTCTGGAGAAAGATTTGTTAGCCTTGATTATACATAAGGTAGACATACTGTCAAATCTTTGTTACATTGCTTTATATTCAAGGTTATACTAGAAGGAACAACCTCTAGAAAATCTGAATCGTTCGTTTTTGTTAAAGGAGTCGTTATGGAACCTATATCTCGTGATCTAACTTTAGAACAACAATTTGAAATGAAACGCATCCGTGATGCAGCAACTAACATGAGTCGTGAACAAGCTTTAGAGCTTCTGATACAAGCTTCACGACTACTGATGATCAAAACCAATGTTGCACGCAACTTAGGGAAATAACACTATCACCCTAGTGAAGCATTACGTTTATCCACTTTATCTCAATTATTTTTACGACAGAGGTTATTATGGACGCAAAAGTCTTTGAATTGTCCTTAGAACAGCAGTTTGAGCTTCAATGCTTACAACAAGAGTTTCAAGATTTGGAGCGAGATCAAGTCATTAATTATTTACTCGACACCATGCAACAAATCATGGCCCGAGATAACTTAATTAGAGATTTGATGAAAAACTCCTTAATCTAGTGTCTTGGGATTAGACGCTCTCCATCTCATGTCAAGCTTCTGCATATTATTCGGCGCCTAAGGAAGAGGGACAAGGGGTGTTGGGAGGTCAACCCAAACCAGAAATTCTCACAAAACTAGAATAATTTCTTCTTGTTAACCATTTTCGACAATTTCTCTCGACCTAATTTTTTCTCTGCCAAACTCGAAACATAAGCCCCAAAGAAATGAGAATATTACCCGATGTTAATAAACCATTAAGATATAACAGTCGTAGGGTTAACACCTCAGATGCTTGTAGGGAAGATAACCACAATAAGCTATAAGCCACCGCCCAGACAACTGTTAATTTAATAGAGTCACGACTAACTGACAACGCTTGACTGCTTTCCTGACGACGAGAAACTGTCCATAGTGCAGGTATCCAACCAACGAGAGGAATTAAAAAGATCATGTGTTGCAATTTTCGCAGCTTTCTTTCTCGGAATGGATCATTATCAGTATCATTCATATTACTGTGGTACTAATTCCCCTAACAGCAGTTTAGCAATAGAAATCATAACCGCGTCCCTTTTTGTTAGATATGGCAACATTTCTCAAACATTCCCTTAGTGCGATTATCCTTGCTGGAGGAAAAAGTTCTCGTATGGGTCAAGATAAGGCACTGATTAAGTTTCAGGGAGTGCCTTTATTACGACGGATTGCAACTTTAGTTCGACCTTATGTTGACTCTCTTTATATTATTACGCCTTGGGTAGAGCGTTACCAGTCGATTATTCCCCTAGAGTGTCATCTTTTATTAGAAAATCAGCCATTAGGTGAATCTCAAGGCCCCTTGGTAGGATTTGCTCAAGCTTTAACTTATATTGAGACAGAATGGGTGTTCTTATTAGCCTGTGACTTACCTAATTTAACTACTACTGAGATCGAAAAATGGGTCAATAATTTAAGACAGGTTTCTGATAAGCGATCGCTTATTTGCCTCGCCATCCCAAAGGATGGGAACCCCTATGTGGATTTTATCGCTTGTGCTGTTTAAGTCCCTTAGAAACGTTTATCAAATCAGGAGGGCGATCGTTTCAACAATGGTTGAAAGATCAGTTGGTTGAAGAGCTTTTTGTCAGCGATCGCAATATTTTATTTAATTGTAATACTCCGGCTGATTTAGATAAACAGCATTGATTATTTTGCTATAACCAATGACAAGGAATTTGATTAGTCAATCACAGGTAATTATGACAGGACAGGAATTGCATGAGATTTTGTATAGTAAGTGGGGTAGATCCTATGATATCCAACTGCGGCGAGTCAAAGGCAAAATTTTTTGTCAGGTAATGTGGAAGTATCTTGAACAAGCATCATTTCCCTTATCTGAACAAGAATACTTTGAACATCTGAATGCGATCGCCGCCTATTTAACTGCTTGGGGAAGTGGAGAGCAAATTATTACCTATTTAGAAAACACAAATGAGCGTCCTCGTCTTGGCAAAGTGGTAAGTATTCCCCTAGATTTGGGTGATAGAAGTTCTGAATGGATTTTAGATGATAGTTAACTCATTTTCCACTTAATTTGACTATGCCAATACCCCCAAAATATAAGCCTAATACCGCACCTGCCAATAAAGACTGGGTTAAGGGATCAGTAGAAGGGGTTAAAATTGCTCCCAGGATAACTGAACCTAAGACAATAACACGCCATCCTTTAAGCATTTGCTTTGATGAGACAATGCCTAACTGTCCCAAAATTAATTGAATAACCGGAATTTGAAAGGCAATTCCGGTGCTAAACATTAATAACAAAATGAATTCAAAATATCGCTCAATTGACCAAGATTGTTCAACAACATCTGCTCCATAATTAATAAAAAAGTTTAACGCAGCCGGAATTAATGCCCAATAAGAAAATCCAATTCCGGCAAAAAAGAGAATACTCGAACCCAAGACAACTGGTTTTACTAAATTGCGTTCTCGACGAGTTAAACCCGGTAAAACAAACTGAATGACTTGATAAAGAATGAAAGGACTAGCAATTAATAATCCGCTATAACCTGCGACTTTAATCGAGACAAAAAAGAATTCTCCTGGTGCTAATTGTAAAAACTTAACGCCTTGTGCTGGTATTTCTAGCCAACGGACTAATGGTTTAACAATAATAAAACAGCCGATCATCCCAAGAACAACTGCAATTAAGGAATAAAAAATACGCATCCGTAATTCGTCGAGATGATCAAGAATAGGCATCTCAACTTCATCAGGAATTTCATCAAGATAAGCTTCTTGGTTTGGTTGGGGGCGAGTTTCGGTATCTGTTGTTGTCATAAGTTTTGCTATCGCGTTCACTACTCTCTATTGTAGAAAAGAACGCTGATTTTCGACGGGAAGGTTTTTCAGTAGACTTGGTTTAGTCTGCTAGTTAGTTGTATCGGTTATAATGTGACTGTGCTAATAACGATAGAAAAAGAATCTCTAGCTAAATTACTAAACATAGTCAATTGATTGGATAAGCTCACATCTAGTAAGAGTAATTAACCCTTGATTAATTTTTTCTTCAGCTTTAACGCCCTTAACTTTCCTAGTGTGTGTCAAGTTTTTTGAAGCTAATGCAAATTTTCAAGTATTTTCAAAAAAGTAAGTACAACAACCTTATTACATGAAGCATTTGACAAAACAATATTAACTCAAAAGAAATTAAAAAATAATTCTTGAATTGAGTAAAGGAGGAAAGTCAGGTAAGATTTAAGTACATCTTGGGTTATTGGTAATGTCAAAGGCTAAAGATTATCACAAAATACTTAAAGTTTCTACCCATGCAACTTTAGAGGAAATTAAAGC
>JBCDDV010000305.1:0-4600 GCA_039180145.1 Cyanobacteria bacterium P01_G01_bin.49
AGGCAGATTCAAAACCAGGAATATTTAATAATTCTTCCGTTGCCTCTACATCATCCTCTTCTTGTAAATCCTTGAGAAAATCTATTACAAGAATTAACTTTTCTGGGGATAATTGATCTATGTAGTTTTTTGCCTCATTGCGAATTTGACTTGAGTTCATAGAGGTGCTGTTTAAATATTTAGCTGCATTGATTTTATCAAATAGTATATTCAGAGATTAGAAGAAATGCGATCGCATTGAGTGAAAATCATCAAACCAATTATAAAATTATGTGGAACGAAAGATACAGCGAAGCTGGATTTGCCTATGGCACAGAGCCAAATGATTTTCTGTTGGAGAACTTTAGCAAACTAACAAAAGGAAAAGTTTTATGCCTTGCTGAAGGTGAAGGAAGAAACGCTGTTTTTCTAGCAACCAAAGGATTTGATGTAACAGCAGTCGATCTATCAGCAGTTGGTCTGGAAAAGACTCTTGGTCTAGCTCGACAGAATAAAGTTACTGTTAAAACTGTCTGTGCTGATTTGTCAGATTTTACCTTTTGTGATGCGTAAAGCCCCTGTGTTTTAACCAGGGGATATAAGCGAATAGCCAGATTTATCTGGCAGTCAACCATGATGAGGGTCATTAATATATTCTAATATAATTTGAGTGCTAACCTTTCCTGTTGTATCAAACATATAAGAATGAGTCCAAAGAGAAGGAAGTTTTAACAATTCTGGAAATTCTTTTCTAAGATATCGAGAGGAACGACCTTTAAAAGCTTTAACAACTTGAGAAATAGAATGATTAGGATCATATTCAACTAACATATGTATATGATCTGATGCAACTTCTAAAGCTTTAATTATCCATCTTTTCTCATTAGCAACAGAATAAAAGATTTCAATACATCTAAGTCTCAAATCCTCGTTTTTAGCAAATATCTTTTTCCGTCTGCATGGTATCCAAATCAAGTGAACCGTTGCCAATCCAACAGCGTGGTTATAATGCTTGTAATTCTTCTTCATGTTGATAGTTGCTCTTTGTCTACAGACATGATATCATTCTATGTATGAAAACTTATCAGTTCAAACTTTACCAACATAAACGAAACAGACACTTGCATCGTGCTATAAACGCTGCTAGCAATATCTATAATCATTGTATTGCTTTGCACAAGCGTTATTATCGTTTATTTGGAAAACATTTGAATAAGAATAAGCTAATGAAACACATAGCTAAACTCAGAAAGAAAAATGAGTATTGGCTATTAGTAGGTTCACAAGCAGTACAAGACATTATTCAAAGAATTGATAGGGCTTATCAACTATTTTTTAAACATCACAAAAAAGGAGTAAGACCGCCGAACTTTAGAAAAAGAATTAAGTATAAATCATTTACCCTCAAACAAGCTGGCTATAAATTCTTAAAGGGTAATCAGTTGAAGATAGGGAAAAGAATTTATAAGTTTTGGAAAAGTAGGGAGATTCAAGGAACAATTAAGATTGTCACTGTCAAACGTAATCCTTTAGGGGAATTGTTTGTTTTTGTAGTAACAGATTATGGAGATAAACAAATCTCAACCATGACAGGTAACAGTGCAGGTTTTGATTTTGGCTTGAAAGTTTTCTTAACTTGTTCTGACAATACAGAAATCAAATCACCCCTATTTTTAAAGCAATCTCTAAAAGAATTGAAAACAGCTAGTCGCAATCATTCGACTAAAAAACATGGTTCTAACAATAGAGAAAAAGCCAGAGAACACTTAGTCAGAGTCCATGAGAAAGTTGTTAATCGTCGTAATGACTGGTTTTGGAAACTAGCACATCAGTTAACAGACAAGTTTGATTATCTGTTTTTCGAGACACTTAACCTCAAAGGAATGCAGCGTTTGTGGGGACGTAAAATAAGTGATTTAGCATTAGCTGAATTCAAAAGCATACTAGAATTTGTTGCCGAGAAAAAGGGTAAATTTGTCAGCTATATTGATCAATGGTATCCATCCACTAAAACTTGTTCTGAATGCAACTTTGTTATTGATAAACTTGGTTTAAATGAACGCTATTGGATTTGTCCTTCATGTAATACTAAACATGGCAGAGACTCTAATAGCTCGATAAATATTTTAAGAGTTGGGACTTCAACTTTGAGGGTAGGAGATGTTAGCCTGTCCCAGACAGCTATCCCTGCTTGAGCCTCGAATCCCCCGCATTTTTAATCGGGGGAGTAGGTCAACGACATCCTAAACTATCTCTGGTGGCAACCCCTGTCACTGGGTTTACTCCTTCTGCCCTTTCGCACATTAATGAAATTTGATAACGGTCAATGACCGCGTTGGTAAAGTCTGCTCCTGTAATGATCGTATCGTAAAATCGGGTACGAGTAGCGATCGCATCGGTAAAATTGGCATTGGTTAAATTGGCAAAATCTAGGGTAACCCGATCCACTAACGCCCCGGTTAAGTTAGCATCTTGCAGGTTTGCCCCTAGCATCACTCCTTCGGTCAAAATAGCGTAGGAAAGATTTGACCCTTCAAAGGATACCTCACGCATATCGGCTGCTGCGAATACGCCCCCTTCTAAATCTTTGTGAGAGAAGTCTTGCTGTTGTAACTCAGAATAGGTGTAATTAATACTATTATCTTGGGCGATCGCAGGACGAGCATCAACTAAGATCCACAAAATAATACAAAGTAAGATACTAATTACTGTTATTAACTGCCACAATACTGTTTTAACCTGTTTCATGCCCTTAATCTTGCTGTTTTCTGAGGAAACTATCTCCCAACACTAAATCTTTTGCATCTAAGCCAATGCGTAGCGTCAACTGAGAGTCTAAGTCTCCGGTGGATGATGCTTCTACTCTACCTGTCCCCAAGGCAGTTTGCAAGGATTCAGCAGCGGCTAAGTCTCCTTGTTGCACCACAATTTCTGTTTCTCGTAATAATTGAGGGGCATCACTAATAATATAAACGTTGTGGAAGTTTTGCTGAGCGAGATATTCTTTAAGTTGGTTGGCTAACCCTGGATCATCAGTGGCATTTTGGATAGCAATTCTGACACGGTTGGGAGAACGACGACGGTTAGACTGCTGAAGCGGGGAAATATCAAAGTATTCCTCCATCACTTTATCTTTTCCTGTTTCAGATATTATCCAGTAACTACGGTTGTCAAATTCTTCTTCTTGACTAAACCGCCCTGGCAACATTACCATTTGCACATTTTCTCGGTCTAATTGTCGTCCAAAATTGACCAAGGTGAGCATTTCTTCCCAAGTTAAATTGGTGTCGATATGCTTTTCTAAAAGGTTCATTGCCTGGGGAATACGGGGTAAAATCATGGGGCTGGTTAGTTTTTGTCGCAGGGCTTTAAGTAAAATTTGTTGTCGTTGGACACGACCAATATCACCGTAGGCATCTTTGCGAAACCGTGCAAATTGTTCAGCTTGTTCCCCCGTTAAAGTTTGTTGCCCTGCTTGGAGGTCAATTTTGAGGTTTTGGGTCTTATCTTCGTATTGCATGGGGTGAGAGACAAAAACTTCAACGCCACCCACTAAGTCCACTAATTCTTTGAAAGCATCGGTAGTAACGCGAATGTAGCGATCAATGGGAACGTCATTAAGGGTTTTGCTTAAGACTCTAGCAGCTAAGGCTGGCCCCCCATGAATATTTGCATCGTTAATTTTTGTATAGCCTATTCGTGGAATATTTACCCGACTGTCCCTAGGAATAGATAGCATCTTGACGGAGTTATTCGCTGGATCAAACCGTAGCACTAGGATAGTATCACTACGTCCTCCGAACTCTTCTATACTACCTGACGGGGCGTCTAATACCCGATCAATGCCTAATACTAAGACGTGAACAGGACGAGAGAGGCGATATTGTAGTAAGGGGTTGTTTCCTATTTGAGGGATGGTGGCTTCTGAAAGGGAGTCAGTAACCGTTTGCCAAGGAAGTTTGACTTGTCGAACTAGGGGAGAGAAGGTGTCTGATAGAGGACTAAACATGGTGATAGCAGCCCCAACGCTGGCGGAAAGTGCCGCTGTACAACTGAAAGTCATGCCCCAAAATAGTCCTCGATAGAAGGAGGATAATCCTTTTTTTGTCCGTTTGTGATCAACAATTTTCGTTTTAGAACGGGAAGAAGATTTATATTTCTGTTTCTGTGGGGTTGATTTTCCTTTCAAACCCGAACCTGTAGACACTCTTTCGACACTATTTGCCATGTTTACCTCAACAACCACAAGCCACCCTGAGACAATTTCCTAGAAGATTGTATCGTATACATTAGAAGTGAATTTTTGGTCAAAAGTTCCCTGACATTCTGTTCTTGATTAAAATATAAAAGATTTTGTGTTAATCACTCATCAAATCTTATGTTTGATTCTTGGTATCAACTTCCCCGTTGGTTACGATTAAGTATTAGTTTTCCCATTTTTTTTCTTAATGGTTGGCTTCTTTTTCTCCTTCTTAGTTATCTTGAGCCATTAGGAACAATTTTAACGACAGCAACTTTATTGGCTTTCTTATTAGATTTTCCCATTCGTTTATTGGAACAGCGAGGGATTAAACGAGGATGGGCAACGGCTTTAGTTTTTTTATTTTCTTTGATTATTATG
>JBCDDV010000306.1:0-4600 GCA_039180145.1 Cyanobacteria bacterium P01_G01_bin.49
AATGTGTCGGTGGGTCAGTTGTCGTTATTTGATTTTTAGCTAAGTTTTCTGTTTCATTGTTGTTTGGCGATGATGTTTATTCAGAAAAAAAGGCTTGTTTAGTTTTGTTAATTGAAATTACGAACGAGATAATTTAGTTTTTATAGTATCAACAATATCTTTGAGTTGTTTTATCTGTTTAAAAAAGATGATGGCTTATGATTAACAAAATCTTCCTAAAAATAACTTATATTACTTTTAGCTCTACTTTGTTTGTAGTGACTAGCATTAATTCTGCCCAAGCAGCATTTTTTAGAAGTTTAGGTGACTTGCCTGGTGGGCGTTCTTTTAGCCTAGCTTCTGGAGTATCAGCAGACGGCTCTATTGTTGTAGGATATAGCAGTGGAAGTCGAGGAACACAAGCCTTTCGCTGGACGGAATCAGAAGGGATGATAGGTTTAGGAGACAACCTTCGTGACCACAATTTTGTGAGTCTAGCTAGAGCCATCTCAGCCGATGGTTCTACTGTTGTTGGTTTTAACAATGAATTTGGGGCATTTCGTTGGAGAGAATCAGAAGGAATGATAAGTTTAGGAAATTCCTCTGGTGGGAATTTTTCTAGTCAAGCTTCTGGAGTATCAGCCGATGGTTCTACTATTGTCGGATATGAGAGTATTGGCAATATCTCTGAGGCCTTTCGCTGGACAGAGTCAGAAGGGATGACAGGGTTAGGCGACCTTCCTGGCGGAAATTTTTTTAGTCAAGCTAATGCCGTATCAGCTGATGGTTCTACTATTGTTGGGTATAGTAACGGTAGTAGTAACTCGGATGAGGCCTTTCGTTGGACAGAATCAGAAGGCATGACAGGGTTAGGCTTTCTTTCTAGTGATTCTTTCTTGAGTGAAGCGATAAGCGTATCAGCCGATGGCTCTACTATTGTGGGATGGGACTTTGGTATTAATAGAATCGAGGCCTTTCGCTGGACAGAATTAGAAGGAATGACAGGATTAGGCGAATTACCTGGTGGAAGTTTTTTTAGTCAAGCTAATGCCGTATCAGCTGATGGCTCGGTTATTGTTGGCACTTCTAGGGGAATTGATGCGAATGAAGCCTTTATTTGGGACGAATTTAAGGGAATGCGTAGTCTTCAAAGTTTACTGACTAATAAGTTCGGTTTAAATTTAACGGGATGGCAATTATCTAGCGCACAAGCAATATCAAGTGATGGCTCAATCATTGTCGGTTCTGGCACTAATCCAGATAGAAGAGGAGAAGCCTGGGTGGTTCAGTTAACGGCTGAACCGATGAAAAGCATTCCAGAATCTACTTCAGTTTTTGGAATTCTGACTATTTCATCTTTTGTCATTTTTAGAAGGTATCTATCTATCAGAAAATGAACCCTTTTGCACAATTTGCCGTTTCTGCCTCAGAGAAAATCCACGGCCCAAAGCTATACGCCGAATTAGCTTTGGGGGCAACTGTGACAGTAAATTTCGCGTTTCGTTGCTTAACCCCTAGTTAATCAGGTAACTTAACTTATTTTATGTTGAGAAACAATAAACCAATCATTAATCAAACAGACGAAGACAATCAGAGCAACGATTTTTCATTACAACAGCGAAACAACAACTGGAAAAGCGACTCAAATCCCTGCGATGGAATCCGAGAAGAATTCAGACTTGATCAGATTCAAGCATTTAGTGATGAGCATTACTGGAACTTAGAAAGCGACCAACTGCTTGAGACAGAGCTTGTCAGCGATGACTACTTGGATTTCTTGGTCGGGTTTGAGTGAAGAAAATCTGTGATGTTACGAAGATTTACTTCATTTTTTTTTGATGCTTGGAAAAATACTCAGTTCAACACTTTGAGTTGGCTCTTGATCAATTACCCAATAACCATTGAGCCGCCAAAATTGTTCCATTAAAGCTGACTCTAATGCTTCTAAAGAAATTAAATGTTGCTTGAGAAGGAATTGTCCTAAACGCAAGTTTGACGGTTGCCGTTCTAGCACTGATCTTAAAGTTTCAGGGGTAATGAGCTTATTTTTGACTAAAATTTCACCGAGCTTCATTGAGACTATGGCAACTGAGCCAGAAGGGACAACTATCTTCTACAGTCCTTTTTCAGCTAATTTCGGATAAAATTTTCAAAACTTACAAATTTTGCCTATCAACAAAAGAAATAATCAAGGGAGATTATCTAGTTTTTGATTTTATTTAGTTATTTTTTAATCTAGAAAAATTTCTAGCCGCACGAGGAACCCCTAAGATGATTTCTGGATTTGAAAGTCGTGTCTTTGAGCTAATTAATACCGAAAGAGTTGAGAACAATTTAGATCCCTTAAGGATTAACGAGCAATTAGAAATGGCGGCTGAATATCATTCTCAAAGTATGGCTAATGACGATTTTTTTAGCCATCAAGGAATCGATGGGTCTACTCCGTTTGAACGGATGAGGGATCAAGGTTACTCCTATCAAGCTGGGGCAGAAAATATTGCGGCAGGTTTTACCACACCAGAGTCGGTGGTGAATGCTTGGATGGGAAGCAGTGGGCATCGTGCCAACATTTTAAATGAAGGTTTCACTGAAATGGGCATCGGGCATCAGTATAATGCCAACGATACTGGACAAATTAACTATTTTCATTACTGGACAGTAGATTTTGGAACTCCTTTAGGGAACTCATTTGGTAGTACGGTTTAATTTCTGTGTTCAGAACTTACATAAGTCAGTTAAAATTCAATGATTTCCTGGTCAGTTAGTAACTGACGACTGTGTTTTTCGTATTGAGAAATTAGGGCGTTGGTGAATAGGTAATGCTTTAAACAGAAACAGGGATGGTTTTGAACTTGAGATAAAATAACAATAAGCGAATGGAGTACTTAAGCATATCTACAGACTTAGAGTAGCAGAGGGTTTTGCGCCTCAATCTAGCCAGATAATGTCTGAGACGAGTATTTTCGGTTCCGTTGCAAAAACTTTTAAAGAGTACAATCATCCTATGTTTGTCTAACTTTTTAACCAACAATTTCAAAGAGGGACTCAATGAATTCTTTTTGAGACACACTATCTCCCTTACTGACATTTTTAATCTGTCCTTTTCTAACCATGTGCATCGTTTCAATGCCTCTGATTGTTCTCCATGCTGTGTGAAATGATTGATATCCTAGACCAGCATTCGTTATTTTCTTGACTCCCCTATGGTCTTGTTCTATTCTATTGTTGAGATATTTTACTCGTCTTAATTTACTCCTTTTATTTAAGACTTTTTCTTGTTTTAGTTCTTTAATTGCTAGTGGATATGCCTGATCTTTATCGGTATTGATTACTCTAGGCTGCTGATTCCGTCTTGATTTCAGAACTTTTTTGAAGAATCTATAGGCAGCTTCTGCATTTCTTGAAGCACTCAGCATAAAGTCTAAAGTATTCCCTTCGCTATCTATTGCACGATCCAAATATTTCCATTCTCCTTTGACCTTAATATAGGTTTCATCTACTTTCCAGGAATCATTGGTCGGCTTGAGATAGCGACGAGTTCTCTTTTCTATTTCTGGTGCGTAAGCCAAAACCCAACGTCCAATAGTTGAGTGATCAACTTTTAGTCCTCTTTCTAGCATCATCTCCTCTAAATTCCGATAACTTAAAGGGTACTGAAGATACCAACGAACGTTTAATAAAATGATCTCACTTTTATAGTGTCGCCATTTGAAAGGGTTTTTGGAATCCATGCAGAAGAAAAAGTAGGTGAGTATTCCTACTCAATTCTATCAAACGACCCCAACATTCACATTTTTTGCGACAGAACCTTTTAGGGTCAAAAATGGTTTACAAGAAAAGCGATCGCCTTCCGAGCAAAGACTGCGATCGCTTTTCTGTTGTCTTTATTGTACATAATTATTGACAATTTGTCAATGTGCAAATACTATAAGGATATGAGCATATACAGATATACTTAGTAATAGGACAATACGCTATGGCTGTTTATATGGAAGTCGTAAAGACGACCGTTATTCAAGTAAATGGATTAGGCGATCGCATTCGTCAAGCCAGGTTACAACTACCAAGGGGTGGTAAAACCTGGCAAGAGCTTTGTGAGGAGGTGGGTATTTCCCGCTCTCACTGGAGTAATTTAGAGAATGAAAAGACGAAAATGCCTCTTGATGTTTTGAGAAAGATAGAAAAAGCATTGAACGTAGATTTAAAAGTAAAGTTAGATGATTAATCCTAAATTGCTAGATTTATCTACACTTCCCTGGTTGCCTTTGACAGCTAAATAAGCATTTCTTAAGCAACCAGCTATTTATTTGCTAATGAAGGAGAATAATAATGTCAGATTTAGAATTTCATCGAAGACTCTCATCATTAGAACGAAAAGTTAACAAGCTTGAGGATAATTACAAAGAGCTTGATGACGTAGTAGATCCAAAAGGTTGGATTGGAGAAGCGTTTGAGTTGTTAGAGAAAGATGTTGATGAAGTTAAGCAAGAAGTCAAAGAAGTTAACAAAAAAATAGATGTGATTCTTCAGCATTTAACGGGATTAAAAAATGATTGATTTTTTGATAAATAAACTATTTCCTCCTTTTGCGCTTGTTAAAAAGAGTGAAATTAAAACTAAC
>JBCDDV010000307.1:0-4587 GCA_039180145.1 Cyanobacteria bacterium P01_G01_bin.49
CACAACATGAAAAAATGATGGATAGAGAATCACTGATTGATTTGCTCGATTCTGCTTTTGTGTTTGGACGTGAACCCAGTGCAAATTCTATTTTTTGGGATCTGAGATCTTATAACAACAAAGATAAAAGTTATGATATTTACTGGGCAAATAGTGATTGCTTTAGTGGAGAAATTTATAAACTAGGTCGAGATTTTTATGAATTTATTACCGAATTTTGTCTAGGAACTAAATCTTTTGAAATTCTCCCTAAAGAAAAATGGCCACTTCAAGAATCTCTACAAAAAACGTTTACTCGTGTACAACCTAATTGGGATTTATTAGATTTATCCTATGAGCCATTAACAATAAAAATTAATGAAAGTAATAATGTGTCTCAGGAGATATTACTTCAATTTCAAGAGATGTTAGTTCAGTCGCAAGAAAAATCACTCATTGATAGTAACACTTTTCAACAGGTATTACTTCAGTTTCAAGAGACGCTATCAAATACATCTCAGGAGACATTACCAATTAATAATAATACGTCTCAGGAAATGTCCCCTAATATATCCTCAGAAAAGTTAAAAGGAGAAGCATTATTGAAAATGGCTAAAGAGCTAGCTAATATTCCTCGCACTCAAATGGCAATACAATGCGGTTATTACACTTCAGTAACAACAGAAGAGGGACAAACATCTAGACAAGCAGATTTAGAAGCATTTTATAATGCAGTTTTAGAAGCAAAAGGAGTCAAATAATCCTAAAAAAGTTTCTATAAAGCCTGATAATTAGCAAGCAAAACTAAAAAAGAAAAAGCTTCAACATTCAAGAATTAGTAAGTCTTTAAGACAATTTTTGGGTTCATTATCTTGAGTCAAAGCTTAATTTTGTGTAATAACTTACCCTATTTAAAAAAAGTTATCGCTAAACTAAGAACTATCGAAGGAGCCAAGTAAAGCCTATGGTAACGTTGCTAGAAAACCCCTTTCGCGTTGGATTGCGCCAAGAAAGAACCCCAGAACCCTTAATAATCGTTATTTTTGGGGCATCTGGCGACCTCACCCAACGCAAACTCGTTCCTGCACTCTACAAAATGAAACAGGAACGACGGCTGCCCCCAGAATTAACTATTGTTGGGGTTGCCCGTCGAGATTGGAGCCACGACTATTTTAGAGAACAAATGCATCAGGGAATTGAAGAATTTTCTGACGGCATTGGCAATGAAGAATTATGGGCCGACTTTGCCGAAGGGCTATACTATTGCTCAGGTGATATGGATAACCCTGAGAGTTATCAAAAATTAAAAACCTTTTTAGAAGAATTAGATGGCAAGCGAGGTACCAGAGGCAACCGCGTCTTTTATCTTTCCGTTTCGCCTCAATTCTTTCCACCTGGGATTAAACAACTAGGGGCCGCAGGAATGTTAAGCGACCCGATGAAACACCGTATCGTCATTGAAAAACCCTTTGGAAAAGACCTTAGTTCTGCACAAGTTCTTAACCGCATTGTTCAAAAAGTCTGCAAAGAAGAACAAGTCTATCGCATTGACCACTATTTAGGCAAAGAAACCGTTCAAAACCTTTTGGTTTTCCGCTTTGCCAATGCTATCTTTGAACCCCTCTGGAATCGTCAATTTGTAGATCATGTCCAAATCACCGTAGCAGAAACTGTGGGGGTTGAAGATCGGGCTGGTTATTACGATAATTCTGGGGCCCTACGGGATATGCTGCAAAACCACCTCATGCAGCTCTTTTGTTTAACGGCCATGGAACCTCCTAATGCTCTCAATGCTGATAGTATTCGTGGCGAAAAAGTTAAGGTACTTCAAGCCACCCAATTAGCGGATATTCATAACCTTGAAAAGTCAGCTATTCGGGGACAATACAAAGCAGGATGGATGAAAGGGAAACCCGTGCCAGGGTATCTCGAAGAATCAGGCGTTAACCCTGAGTCCACCACCCCCACCTACGTCGCTATGAAACTGATGGTGGATAACTGGCGATGGAAAGGGGTTCCCTTCTACCTAAGAACTGGAAAACGACTGCCCAAAAAAGTCAGCGAAATTGCCATTCAATTTAAGGAAGTTCCGTTACTCATTTTCCAATCTGCCGCTCATCAAACTAGTCCCAACACTTTGAGTATGCGCATACAACCCAATGAAGGTATCGCTCTGAGATTTGAAGCTAAAATGCCAGGGTCAGAACTACGCACTCGTTCTGTTGAGATGGACTTCAACTACGGTTCCTCTTTTGGTATGGCCTCTGCTGATGCCTATCACCGCCTTTTACTCGATGCTATGTTAGGGGATCAAACCCTCTTTACTCGTGCTGATGAAGTAGAAGAAGCTTGGCGGGTTGTTACCCCTGTTTTATCTGCTTGGGATGGCCCTGCTGAACCGAATAGTGTTCCTCAATATGAAGCCGGAACCTGGGAACCCACAGAAGCCGAATTTTTCATTAACCGCGATGGTCGTCGTTGGCGACGCTTGTAGGAGCGAACGGTCGTTCGCCCCGACTTTCTACTCTTCCTACTAACTCCCAAAACAACTATGACGACTCAAACTCCCCCTCTCGTTTCGTTACAAGACCCCAAAGACGTTTCTATTGATGTCATTGAGGCAGAATTGCGAAATATTTGGCAAGCTTATAGCAACAACGATGAAGGTATTGTAGCCACCCGTGCTACTAGCTTTACCTTAATTGTTTACGAACCCGAACCTACCCAATATCTTTTAGCTGTTCTCGGATTCTATACTGGCCCTATTGATGGTATTGCCGGCCCCCGTACGACGGCTGCCATTAAGTCGGCTCAAAAAGCTTACGGCATAGAAGCAACAGGTAAATCTAATCCAGAATTTATCCAAAAATTACAAACAGAATTTGAGCAAGCTAAAACTAACGGAAAACTTAGCGATGCTCAACAGATCGTCGCTAAGTCCTATTCTCCTGACTTAGAAGGAACGGGGATGGCTGATAGTGTTGCCGCAGCTAACCCCTGTCGCATTATTACCCTTTGTCCCACTGTAGGAGAAGATGAAGGGGTGAAAGCTCAAGTATCTGCCTACTGTCCTATTAATAAGCGCAGTAACAATACCCTGATTTGCTGCGAATATATTACCCTACGAGGAACTGCCGCCGCTTTGGAAAGAATTGGGGGCATTATCTCTGAACTGACTATTAGTGGACTCCCTACTTTTGTTTGGTGGAAAGCTAGTCCGGAAAATGAATATGGGCTTTTTAAACGCTTAGCCTCCCAAGGAGATACCATAATTATTGACTCTAGTACCTTTACTGATCCCCAAGAGAATCTCATACAACTTGGCCAGATGCTAGAGCAGAACTTACCCCTAGCTGACCTAAATTGGGGAAGAATTGGCCCTTGGCAAGAATTAACAGCAGCCGCTTTTGATCCCCCAGAACGTCGCAGTGTTGTCACAGAAATTGATCGCGTTACTATCGATTATGAAAAAGGAAACCCTTCTCAAGCGTTGATGTATTTAGGATGGGCAGCTAGTCGCTTACAATGGCAACCAGTTTCTTATGAATATGAAGGAGGAGACTACGATATCCGTCGAGTTAAATTCATCGATAGTAGACAAAAAACCATTGAAGCAGAACTGGCCGGAGTTCCTCTGACTGACTGGGGAGACGTCCTAGGAGACTTAATTAGCCTTAAATTAAGTTCAACTAACCTGCAAGCCGACTGCTGCACTGTTCTGTGTTCAGGAACGACTGGATGTATGCGGATGGAAGCTTCAGGTGGGGCCCAAGCTTGTCGCATCGAACAAGTGACTTCCCTAGCTGATCAAAAAACCGATCAATTATTAGAGAAACAACTACAACGGTGGGGCCCCGATGCTTTATACCAAGAAAGCCTAGCAATAACAATGACAATACTTGAGTTGGCCCGTAATAACTAACTAATATTGTCATCATTCTTAGGGCGGGTTTAGAGGATAGTTTACCTCTAGAATCTGCCCTTTCTAGGTACAGGACAAAAATTGTCAGCACCTAAACATTCATTATCTGTATGACCGAACATTGAACATTGAACATTTAATATTATTTCTTTATAAAATATGAATTGATCAACATCCAGAAAAATAATGGTAACGCAATCCCAACTCAATACTGAACCAACTTGGTTAAAAATTATTCATTTATTACGGTGGGATAAGCCCGCAGGTCGTTTGATATTGATGATTCCTGCATTATGGGCTATCTTTTTAGCGGCGCGAGGCATCCCCCCTCTCCCCTTAATTGGCGTGATTATATTAGGAACCCTGGCTACCAGTGCTGCCGGTTGCGTTATTAATGATCTTTGGGATAGAGACATCGATCCTCAAGTGGCCAGGACTCGCACTCGTCCTCTTGCTGCTAAAGCATTATCAATCAAGGTTGGTATTGCGATCGCTCTAATTTCCCTCATCTGTGCTGCTATTCTGGCAGTTTACCTCAAACCCCTGAGTTTTTGGTTGTGTGTTGGGGCTGTTCCGGTTATTGTTGCTTATCCCCTGGCAAAACGAGTATTTCCTGTCCCTCAGTTGGTGCTTTCTTTAGCCTGGGGGTTTGCCGTACTAATTAGTTGGACAGCCGTTACCGGAAC